>QHNB01000226.1 GCA_003217965.1 Verrucomicrobiota bacterium
TCCTCTTCCAATTGTTGCGCTACCGTCAGCGCCAGCGGAACCGTTTGGGCATAACAAATGACTGTCACGTCCGAGCCCACGCGTTTGATTTCGGCTTGGCCGAGTGGGATAAGCAATTCTATTTCCGCCGGCTCGATCATTCCTTTCGAGCTGTAGAGCAGCTCCGATTCGAGAACCAGTACCGGATTATTATCGCGCACGGCTGTTTTCAAAAGTCCCTTCGCATCCCGCGGGGTGGCGGGGGCGCATACCTTCAAACCGGGGACGTTGGCATACAGGCATTCAGTTGCATGCGAATGGGTGGCACCAAGTTGATGAGCAGGCCCATTCGGTCCTCGAAACGTGATCGGGATATTGAACTGGCCGCCGGACATGGTGAACATGTTCGGGGCGTTGTTGACCACCTGATCGAATGCCACGAACGAAAAACTGAAGGTCATGAATTCGATGATCGGCCGAAGTCCGACCATGGCGGCGCCCACCCCCAAGCCAGCAAAACCGTTCTCACTAATCGGGGTATCGATGATTCGCTTCGGGCCGAAGCGCTCGAGCAGACCCTGGGAAACTTTGTAAGCGCCGTTGTATTCCGCGACCTCCTCGCCCATGAGGAACACATTGGGATCGCGCTCGAGTTCCTCGGCCAACGCTTCGTTCAGCGCCTGGCGATAGGTTATTTCGCGCATTTCGCTGGTCATGGCGCGTAGCTATAACGGTAGAGCTTCTCCAGCGGCGGCTCCGGACTCTCCTCGGCAAATTTCACGCTGGCGAGCGCGGTTTCCTTGGCCCGTTTGTCGAGCTCGTCGAACTTTTCGTTTGTTAATTTTCCCTCGCGGGTGAGCTGAGCTCGCAACCGCGTGATTGGGTCGTCCAAACGATACTTTTCCAGCTGTTCCTTGGTGCGATAACTGGCCGGATCGGACATCGAATGTCCGCGATAGCGGTAAGTGCGCGCTTCGATAAACGCTGGATGCGGATCCTTTCTGATCGAGACAACCGTTTCGGCGATCTTGTCGCGCACCTCCCGAAAGTTCATGCCATCGGCCACTGTCGCGGGAATGTCGTAGCCTTCGGCGCGATCAATAATCTCCTTGAGGGAAGTGGATCGTTCCACGGATGTGCCCATGGCGAAGAGGTTGTTTTCGCAGATGAAAATGATCGGCAATTTGTAGAGCGCGGCGAGATTCAAGGCTTCGTGAAAGGCGCCTTGATTGATCGCGCCATCTCCAAAAAAACAAAGCGTCAAGCGATCTTCATTTCGGTACTTGCAGGCGAAAGCCAGTCCGCAGGCGAGCGGGACGTGCGCGCCGACAATCGCATGGCCGCCATACATATGATGAGCCTTATCAAAAAAATGCATCGATCCTCCCAGACCGCGGGAGCAACCGGTTTCCTTGCCGAAAAGCTCAGCCATGCAAGCGTTGGCCGGCGTCCCGCGAGCAAGAGCATGGGCGTGATCCCGATATGCGGTAATGAGGTAATCATCGTCACGAATCGCTGCAATCGCGCCGGTGACGACAGCCTCCTGTCCAATATAGAGATGACAGAAGCCTCCGATTTTCTGGGCTTGATACTGCTGACTCGCGCGTTCCTCAAAACGCCGAATGAGCAGCATCAGCCAGAGCATCTCGACTTCGTCGCGCTGCTCCGCCGGCGGCATGGCGGTTACCCAGCGCGTGCTACGGCAAATCGCTCACGCGCGCGGGCGCGTTCAAAGCTGCGCCCGAGATTGATGCAGAGAACAAACAGAAGCGTAAAGAAAAGATTGCTGGCGACAGAGTTGCGGAAAAACATCCAAGTGGGAGTGGCGCTGTACTGCGGTAGTCCGAGGGTGAGTGCCTGAATCAAACCGGCAAAGTTTTTCGGATAACCCGGATCGCTCAGCCAGGAAAAGACGTTCGTGATCAGATAAAAGACAACTGATGCGATAACCGAAGCCGGCAAAAGCGTTTTGAGCGAAGCGCGCTTTCGCACCATCAGCCCAATGCAACCGACCAAGGCGAAGGCGAGATAACGCGAAATAATTTGCCCATCAAAAAGAGAGGCGTGGTAGCGCGAATTAAGAATGAGATCGGAAATGAAGAGGGTTCCGAGCGGCACGGAAAACATGTACCTCGCCGGAAAATAAGCAGCACAGCAAAGGGCAATGGCGGTGCCGGGGGCAAATTCAGATAGCCAGCTTGCGCCGGACTGAATAAAGAATCCGGTCGCTATGCGATAGGTGACGGCCAAAAGGACAAGCAGAAAAGCCGGGATCATCGGACAGCAAATGTAGCTTTCCTGCGCCAGATGCAACGCTATTTCGGCAATTCGGGCCTTCCGAGTGGAACGTCAGGAAGAGGATGCTCCTAAGCGACTCTTTTTCAGCATCGGCCGCGGAGCTCCGACAGCTCTCGCGAGCGGGCGGCCGATCCATCCACTTAAGCAAGTGCGATGGAATGCGCCCCAGAGCGCCTCGAATTGCTGCAGCACGAAACTCTGGATGCGCTGCACATGATGTTCGGCGCCGCTATGTTTTGATCGCGCGGGCCCGCGCGAACCGGGCTTTGCGCCGATTACCGGCATTCCGATGAATAATGCCGCGCTTAGCCGCTTTATCGATGGCGGAAAGGAGCGCAGTGATATCGGCCGGCTTTGCCCCCGCCGTGCTGGCGCGTTTGCTCAGAGTCCGAATACGCGTGAGAACGCTACGGTTTCTGAGTGAACGGCGCTCGGTTTGCCGCGCACGTTTGGCGGCTGATTTGGTGTTTGCCATAGATCGCGGGCTGGAGGCTCACGGCTCCCGCGGATTTTGTCAACCGAGCAAAATGCCGACGATCAGGCGCGTCCGTTCTGCTGGAATAACACGGTTGATTTCTTTGTCGGAGCCGCGGGTGCTTTTGGCGGGAGTGGTGTAATCGTCGCCTTCTCCGCACCAGGCTTGGAAGAATCTGCGGTGAACACGGCATGAGTGGCGGCCGGAACTTGTGTCTGAGCCAGAATTCCCTTTGGCGCAGCGCCCAGCTTTGGCAATTTATCCGGCGTGATCTGCACGATTGCTCCCAGAGGCAGCTGGGCATAGAGGGAAGCGATGTCGGACGATTTCATCCGGATACAGCCGTAGCTGGCCGGTTTGCCGATTAATTTCTCCTCGGGCGTTCCATGGATGTAAATACAGCGGTTAAACGCATGAGCGTTTTCCGCTTGTAAACCGCGCAGCCAGATAATGCGCGTAATCACCGGATCACGCCCCGGCGCGTTTGGCTGCAAAATCTCTCCTGTAAACCGCCGATTGTGGAAGACGGCGCCAGTCGGAGCATGGTCGCCGATTTTTTGCGCCACCTGGAGCAAACCGGTCGGTGTCGCCATTGAGCCCCAATTATCGCCAAGACCGAATTTCGACGTCGACACCGGATAAGTAGCAGCTCGCCCGCCACTGGCTACGACCATGAGTTTTTGATCCCGCACGCTTACGATCACATTGGGCTGCGCCAGGGTGGGAGAAGCTGCGCTTTGCGCAGAAAGGTCGTGCATCGACAGCACAAAAAATAGCGCGACGGTCATCAGGGAGAGACGGTGAAACATGATGCTAAGCGGGTAATGCTTGGGGTGCGCGATTGTTAGTCCAGTTCAGTTTCGGGAGCCATTGTACAACGGAACAAAAAGAAACGTAAAGAAAACCGAATTGAAACATGAGCAGGAATGGTACCGACAAGAACTGCCGGTGCGCCAGCGCAAACCATACGAAATAAGTGAAATAGATGGCAAAGGAAAACTCCGCAATCGGCAATAAAGATTTGAGCGGCATATAGCGGCAATTCCGCCAGGGCTGAGCTTTGCGTTCGATCCCGTATTTCGGCGTCCGTGCAAAATCAGACCTATGATTAAACATGGCTTCGAGGACAGCGCGGGCGTTGTTGAAAGAAAGCCCAATCCCCAGCGCGAGCAGACAAGGCAGAAGCAAAATCTCGCGCATCCACGTGCGCGGATGGAGTTCGCGTTGCGCGCAAATGTAAAAGACGGCGACTGAGACCGAGGCGGTAAGGAAAATGGGGACGTCGATCAAGATGGTTCGGAGCCAGCCTGATTGCGGTCCGCCTGCCGAAGGATGCAACAACACGCAGAGAGATGCGAGCAGCAGGTAAGCGAAATTGGAAACCAGATGGCCGGTCGCCTCCAGTTTGATCGCTATCGGCAATTCACTTCGCCAAATCTTGGGCAGGAGTTTTTTGCAGGTTTGGATTGAGCCTTTGGTCCAGCGGTGCTGCTGCGATTTGAAGCCGTTCATATCGACCGGTAATTCTGCCGGGGTCACGACCTCGGGTAGGAAGACAAATTTCCAGCCGGCAAGTTGGGCGCGATAGCTCAGATCGAGATCCTCGGTCAGAGTGTCATGCTGCCATCCTCCGGATTCTTCGATACATGATTTGCGCCAAAGGCCGGCGGTACCGTTGAAATTAAAGAAACGCCCGCTGCGGCTGCGCGCGGTTTGTTCGAGAAGGAGGTGTCCATCCAGGAACATCGCCTGCACGCGAGTCAACAATGAGTAGCCGCGATTGAGATGGCCCCAGCGCGTTTGGATCATGCCAACCTTGGGGTCGGTGAAAAAATCGATGGTATGCCGAAGCAAATGCGGAGGCGGCACGAAATCAGCGTCGAGAATGCAAATGAATTCTCCGCGTGCGGTGGCCAGTCCGTGCTCGAGCGCTCCTGCTTTGAAACCGATGCGATTTACCCGGTGGATCAACTCGACATCAAAACCGCGCTGGCGAAGTTTCGCGGCACAAGCTGCGGTGATTTCGCGGGTTTCATCAGTCGAATCATCCAAGACTTGGATTTGCAAACTCTCCCTTGGATAATCAAGTTCACTGACCGATCGCAATAACCGCTCCGCCACATAAACTTCATTAAAGATGGGCAGTTGTACCGTAACAGGTGGTAACTCTTTAAATCGGCCCGCCGGAACCGGCGCGCGTTTTCGGTTCTTAAGAAAAAGATAGATGATGAAATAGCGGTGCACGCCGTAGGCGGAAAGACCTACCAGCACGCTGAGATAACAGATTGTCCAGATGGTTTGGCCCATGCCTCCTTGAGTTAGGGTTCAACACTCCGTTGCCGATTGCCGCTGCAAGGGCGACATGATGCCGCTTCTCCATGTGCCGTCAAATCAAAAAAATCACTCATTGCCCTCGACGAAATTGTCGTAAGCTCGGAGCGCTCATCCCGTTATCGCGCGCCGAAACCGGCGGAATGCTTCGCTCGACAACTACCTAGTGAAAAGGCGACTTGTCCGAATCGGCCGAAGTAATCGCGTCGGCGGCATGCGCTTGGCTGGTCGGAGAGGCAAGGAAATGTGGTAAGGTAAACCGAAAAGAACGATGCCGAGTCGAGTACCCAATCGCACCAAAAAACAGAGGGGTCTGGAGCGCTTTGACATCGTTATTACGGTGCTGCTGGCCGGCTGGGTCCCGTCGATCCTAATGCTGCTCATCTCCTACACCACCCTGCAAAAAACCCTTGAGTCGAAGATCCTACGGGACCGCCAAACCTTCGTACAGTTGATCGGACACCTCGTGGATGACGATCTGGCGCGCACGGCCAGCGTCATCAGCTATTACCAGACGCTGCCCGATATGGAGCGGATCTTCACTGGACCCAATCCCGATGTGGCGGCACAGCAATGGATTGCACAGAAACTCTTCTCCTATCCCCGTATCGATGGAATGTTCATGACAGCCGCCGATGGTAGACTTCTCGGCACGCTTCCCGCAGCGCCGAACCTGGTCGGACAGCATTTCCACCCGGACATCTGGAAAGCTGGGGCGGATGCAGCAACAGCGGCATTTGTCTCGCCCGTTCATCCGCGGCCAGTCGACGGCCGCATGGTCACGGACGTCGTCGGTGCAGTCCGGATGCGGGATGGTAAAACGCTAGGCTATATTGGCGCTTCGATCCTTGTCGAACGGATGGGACGCCGCCTCTCCGCGATTACTTTCGTTGACCGTGCCATCTGTCAGATCATTGACCAGCGCGGTTTCCCGCTTTTCACCCCTGATTTCAAGGCGAACACCGAGCCCAGTACTGGCGGTGAGACCAAGTTGATTTCCGAAATTCGGAAAGAACAAAATGGGCACGTCACGCGTAACGGCACCATTTACTCATTCGACCCGCTCGAAACAGCCAACTGGCTGGCCATAGTATCTCAGCCGGAGCCGATCGCTTACCAACCGGTGCATGATCTTTTGCGCAAAATCACTGTGCCAGCGGGATGGCTAATCGCTGGAACTGCCATCGCGGCTTGGCTAGCTGGCCGGTTTTATCGGCGGCAATCGGAAGCGGCCCGACGAATCGAACGGGAAGTCACCTTCAATGAGAAAATCCTGGCCAACATGCCGATTGGTATTGCCCTGGTTGACCCCGAGACTCGGCGATTTCTACACGTCAATGATGCCTTCTCGCAAATGGCTGGCCAAATTGGAGGACTGCCAAGCGGTACCGACATCGGCGTTGCCACCTATGATCAGATTAAGATCGCTCCGCCTGAAGCTATCGGGAAGGTTCTCGCCACGGGTCAACCGTTCCAGCTCATTGAGCAGCCGTTTCAGGACCGGAGCGGCGCGACCCGCTTCTTGAACGTGAATCTGCTGCGCATGCTGGATTCGCAACAAAACATTCAGGGCGCTCTTTACCTGATAGAGGAGAAGACCCGCGACATGACTTTACGTAATGAGTTATTGGGAGCGAATGCGGCAAAAGATCAATTTCTCGCATTGCTCTCGCATGAGTTGCGCAATCCTCTGTCTCCGGTGATCGCGATGGTGGCGGAACTGGAAGCCCAAGTGGCGGAGTCGCCGGATGTTCGGCGGGCGCTCGACGTGATCCGACGCAACGTGGAATTGGAAGCGCGATTGATTGACGATTTGCTCGACGTTACACGCATCGCCAAAGGGAAACTTAAGCTCAGTCTAGAACCAATCAGCATTCACGATGTGTTGCAGCGCGCACTCGAAATTTGCCGGGATGGGATTTCGCAAAAATCGCTGCGGGTCGATCTGAAATTGGAGGCGGAGGAAGATTTTGTGCAGGGCGACTCGGCGCGCCTGCAGCAGCTTTTTTGGAACCTAATCAAAAACGGCGTGAAGTTTACGCCGGCAAAGGGCCAAATTTCTGTCGAGACAGGAAATCCGCAGCCTGGGCAGATCGAGATTCGCATCAGCGACAGCGGAATCGGAATTGAGCCCGACAAAGTTGGCAAAATCTTCAACGCGTTTGAACAAGGGCAGAGCTCGATTACTCGCAGATTCGGCGGGTTGGGACTTGGCCTCGCCATTTCCAAAGCAATGGTTCTGGCGCATGGTGGAACAATCGTTGCTTCGAGCGCGGGCCGGGATAAAGGCGCTACGTTTACGGTTCGGCTTGCGACCATTGCCAAGCCAGCGGAACACGATCACGAGCGGCCCCCCAATGGTCGTAAACCGGCGGCCGCGGCCCAACGCGTTCCGCACCCGCCGCGTCTTCTGGTGGTTGACGATCATCAAGACACCTGCACTGGACTGAAAATGATCCTAGAGCGACGGGGCTACGATGTGGCCGTGGCCTACAGCGCCGAACAGGCGGCAGAGAAGGCGCGCAGCCAGGATTTTGATTTGCTCATCAGTGACATCGGTCTGCCCGGCCGTAGTGGTTATGAACTGATGCAGGAATTGCGCAGCCAAGGTCTGCCCGGAATCGCCCTGAGTGGATTCGGAATGGAAAACGACGTCAACCGTGCGCGCGACGCCGGATTCGCCGAGCACCTCACCAAGCCGATCAACTTCGATCGACTAGAGGAAGTGATTCAGCAGTTACTCAGTCGCGCAAATACCAGCGATTAGCCCCCGGAAAATTACTTGCCCGTGGGCGGTGTGGACGCCGCGGCTTTGCGCTCGGAAGCGTCTTTTAACTCGCGCGAGAGTTTTTCCACGCGCTGCCGCATGATTTTCCCGGGCTTAAACTTGACCGTGGCCCTTGAAGGAATGACAAAACTGCTTCCCGGCTCATTTGGATTCCGCCCCACTCGCGGTTTCGTGAGGCGTGGCTGAAAAACGCCAAAGTTCCGCAGTTCCACCGCCACGTTATTGGCGAGACTATCGGTGATATGGTCCAAAGTGCGCTGAACGACATCGAAGACTTGGTGTTGTACCATGCCGGTCTGGTTACTAATCGCCACCACGATGTCGCGTTTGGTTAACTTCGCCATATCACTACAATCAAAATCGCGTCCACCGTGCAATTTGCGTGGGAAAAATCGTGAGCGCGAATTTTTTTTACGTCCTGCTCCCAAATTCCGCCAGAGACGTAGAATGTTCCGCGGGAAAACCTTACGTCCTCAGCGGACGGCGGAGGATCATCCGTAAGTAGTGTTCGAAAATGTTCTGCCCAGCCAAAACCTTTCGGTCCGACTTCAGCTGCCCTTGAATGACACCGAGCTTAGTAAAGACGGCATTCCACTCCGTTTCCATTCGCCGTGCATCATCGTTCGAAAGTTCACGGATGACCCGCAGCGATGAGCCGCGATTGAGTACGTTCATGGCGCGGCCCCCGAGGTCGCGCAGCAAATCGAGTTCGCGAAATACGTGCTCAATTTCCTGCAACAAATGTGCACGGACTTCGGTAAACTGCCGCTCTTGCTCCACCGAAATGATTGGCTTCGTCTTGTCCAAGCCATAGGTGATCAGGTCATGCAGCTTCTTCCAGCTATCGAGCTGCAGAGAGATCAAGCGAAGCTTACTTTCAAGCCGCTTGTCTCTCATGAACGTGGTTTGATGGTGGCGACGTCGAGGGTTTCGTCCAGTTTTTGCAGATTATCAATCAACAGGTGCGCCCAAGGCCGGTCGACGGTATGAGCCTGGCTGATCAAACCTTCCTCAAAATAAAACCGGCCTTGGCGCCATCGAAACACTTCGGCGACGGCCGCTTCGCCTTCCAAGCTCCCATAGATGGCGTGTCGGACCGAGCCGTGATGAAGGTAAATCTCACTTTTACCGCGGCTTGATTTGAAGGTAAACCGCCCGGAACGCTGGCTCAGGCACGCCATTTGCAAAATCTCGGCAGCGGAAAATTGGTTCAGATTGCCAATAAGTGAATGGCAGGGATCTATCCCTTCCTCCGGCACATTGCGGCGGTCTTCCAGAGATCGGACAAATTGCACGATCTCGCGGCGTAATCGCTTCGTCGACCTCGTCCCATCGGCTATTGTAACCTGCTGACGATCCGCGTCCTCTAATAACTCCCCCCTTGGCCGCTGCCACGGCACACAGAGAATTTTGAGCGACGGGAAGTGTTGCCGGCCCATGGTGGCTGCTTCAATCGCGGTCGCCGGCGGGCCTTCCACAATGAAGCCGTCAAAATTCTCCGCCATCAACACTAGCACCGCCTCGGAGACGCTGCGCACCACCCGAATTTCCACGTCTTCTTCTGTATCGAAAAAGGACAACAGCCGGTCTTCGAAGACCGGATCATGGTTCAAAATCAGGACACGACTTTCCACCGTAGACCAACCCCCATAGCAAAAGAGCAGGATTCTTGCCCCGGTGAGAAATGGAAAACGGTCGATTAATGCCGCCAGGCGCGCTTTGGTGGCGGTGCCGGAAATGAGTCCGGCGCCGTTTCGTGCGCGGTTCGAAAATGAGTCTTTGCGATTTCCGAAAGCATTGCCGGACCATGTTTCTCCACGATGGTTGCCGCTGCGCTTTTAATTCCTTCCGAAACCCCTCGGCCAAGACGCACGCCCAGTTCTTTCCCCTTGCGATCAAGCCAATTGATAAATGCTTCCCGCGCAATAATGGAAGCCGCCGCCACTGCGATATCGGTCTCGGCCCTGGCGCGCTGCTCTATCTTGATGCGTTTCCCGTGACTCATCAGGGCGTTTTCAATCACACCTGCATCGGCAAATTTGTCCGAGAGTGAGCGTGGGCAATCCGGTTTGCGGACGAGCAAATTCTCGATAACCCGGGCATGGCCCCAGCCCAGTAAGCTATTGAGATTGCCGAATTTCTTATAGAGCTCGTTATAACGGCGGGGACCGATGGCGACCACATCGACACCATCGCCGGCGATCTGCCCAACTTCTTTGGCAAGCGCACGAATCCGAGCATCTGAGCCAACGCGCTTGCTGTCCTGGACACCGGCATCGAGTAACTTGCGCGCACTAAGAGACTCGACATAGACGCCCGCGATCACAAGCGGCCCAAAAAAATCTCCTTTTCCGCTCTCATCCACGCCGAAATGCGGCTCGAACATCTCCGGCGAACGCACTTCTTCGTAGCCCAGCCGTGCTTCGCCGAAAATGGTCGGTTCGAGTTCAAACTTTACGAAATCCTCCACCCCTCGTCCTTGCACCAGTACTTTTGGTCCTTTTTCGTAGACGGCGACGCTGAGTTTTTCTTTTTGAGCGAAGAAAAGCGTGTACGGCTTGTCCCCGAACGTGAACCCGCGCTCACGCAGTAATTCGCGCAGTCTTTCCGTCTGTCCGGCATTGAGTGGTGCGGTGAAAGTATTCACGTTCGTACTTAATAGATGAGGCGTGCCCGGAAACAATCATCGCCTGCTCTGTCGCCAGGCACAGGGGAGTTTCGACGCGCGCTCAGCGGTTGGTTCGAGAAGCATAGCCGCGATCTTCCATGGCGCCGTACGCGGGACCCCTACGCCGTTCTCGTCTCCGAAGTGATGCTCCAGCAAACTCAGGTGTCGGCTGTTCTACCTTATTATAATGAGTGGCTCAGCCGGTTTCCTACTCTAGCGTCTCTGGCTCGAGCACGTGAACCGCAAGTCCTTCGTGCCTGGGAAGGTCTCGGCTATTACGCGCGGGCCCGTAATCTTCACCGGGCGGCAAAGTTGATCGTTCAAAAGTTCGGTGCCGAACTGCCGGATGATCCAGAGAAACTACAATCACTGCCAGGTGTCGGCCCCTATACGGCAAATGCGGTCACAGTTTTTGCCTACAATCACTCTCGACCAATTGTCGAGGCCAACACCGCGCGCGTGCTGGCGCGTCTTTTTGATCTGCGTCACCCGATCGATTCCGCCGCCGGCCGCAAAATATTGTGGGAGATGGCAGCGCAAATCACGCCGGCACGAGCACCGCGAAAATTCCACTCGGCCCTGATGGACCTTGGGGCTCTCGTTTGCACTGCGCGCAATCCAAGTTGCCAAATCTGCCCGGTCAAAAAATTTTGTCGCGCGCGCAAACCCGAATCGCTGCCGATCAAAGGCAGACGTGCCCGAACAACCGCGCTCCGCGAATCACATGCCCTTATCACCAGAGGCGATCATCTCCTACTCCAGAAATGTCGTACCCGCTGGCGTGGCATGTGGATGCTTCCACCACTATGGAGAGGGCAACCGACTGATCGACCGATTCACAGATCAGTCTTTTCTTTCACGAACCACCGCATCACGCTAAAAATCTTCCGAGAGCGTCAACGCAAGATCGACCGCCGCCAGCAACGTTGGTTTCCGGTTGGAGCGCTTGATTCTATCCCGCTTCCTTCGCCGCATCGGCGGGCAATTGCTACTCTTCTCAACGCATCAGGAGCAAAAAGATCACGCCAGCCAAGGTGGTTAGGATCGTGATCGGAATTCCGAACCGCGCATAATCCCAAAAGCCGACTTCGATGTGGTCGCGCGCAGATTCGACTACGATCATGTTCGCGACGGATCCGACGATTGTGAGATTGCCCGCGAACGTCGTCGCCAGCGCGAGCACCTTCCACATCAACTCGGGCTCGCCAAAATGCGCAATCCACTTTCCGGCCACGAGAACAAAAGGAACGTTGGAGAAAACATTGGAACCAACCACGGAAAACCATGTCAGATTCCACGCCTGCACCGGCGCGCTAAACCCAAACATTGGTTGCAGACGCCGGTAAATCGCATCTGGCAAGCCGGTATCGCTTAGGCCCTCGACGACGACAAACAACGCCGCGAAGAATACGAGTAAATGCCAGTCGACCATTTTGAGCACCTCATGCGTGTCTCGACGTGCCATTACCATCACCAGCGCCGCGCCGGCGAGGGCCGTCCACGCCAGGTTCAATCCAATAACGAAACCGGTAAAAATTGACACAACGACGATGCAGACGAGCGCAAATAAATTGCCATCGAGTTGCGGAATACTGTGAGCTTGGCGTTCGATGGCCGTTTTGCGCAGTACTTTTCGGAAACCGAAGTTCAAGATCAGGAAATTAATTGCCAGTCCGACCATCGCCGCCGGCAACAGCGACCGCGAAAATTGAGCGAAAGGGATGCGTGAAAGATGCCCGATTATGATATTTTGGGGGTTGCCGACAAGTGTGGCGACACTGCCGATGTTGGCGCTGGTGGCAAGCGCGATTAGATACGGCAGGATTGGAAGTTTGCCGCGCCGAATGACTGCGATGACGAGCGGCGTCAACATCAAGCAGATCGTATCGTTGACGAGCAGCGCCGACAAAATTCCCGACGTGAGTGTTAAGTAAAGCAGCAACCGTTGCGGACTGCGGGATAGCTGCAAGGCAACGTCAGCAGCCCATTCAAAAAAGTGCGCGAAATACAGATATGCCGAGAGCAGCATCATCGCCAGTAACAGCACAATAGTGTCGTAATTGACTGCGCGATAAGCCCGCTCCGGCGTCACGATTCCGGTTGCCACCATCAGGACTGCCCCGAGCAAGGCAGCTGCGGGACGGTTCAAAGGAAGAATTTTTAACTGCCGACCGCTGATGAGGACGTAAGTGATCGCGAAGATCACGCTAGCGACGAGCTCCTGCTGCCAGTGGTTCACAGCGCGTCCATAACGGGCAGTACCTTACTTTTCAACGAGCACAAATCCTTTGCGGAGCGCTAGTACGGTGCATAGCCTCTTTCGATCATGATCGAGCTCGGAACGGTGCCGGACGCACGCGGTCATTTCGGCGTTTACGGCGGGATGTTCGTTCCGGAAACGCTGATGGCGGCCTTGCACGAACTTGTTCAGGAATACGAACGCGCCAAAAATGATTCCTCTTTTCAGGATGAACTCACGCGACTGCTGCGCGATTTTGCCGGTCGCCCCACGCCGCTCTATTTTGCCGAACGGCTGACGCAGAGACTCGGCGGCGCCAAGATTTATCTGAAACGGGAGGATTTGCTTCACACCGGCGCGCATAAAATTAACAACGCGCTGGGTCAGATTTTGCTCGCCCAACGGATGGGCAAAAGGCGAATCATTGCCGAGACGGGCGCGGGTCAGCACGGAGTGGCCACAGCAACGGTTTCGGCCCGGTTCGGCTGCGAGTGCGTCATCTACATGGGCGCGGTCGATATGGAGCGCCAGGCATTGAATGTCGAGCGAATGAAATTTCTCGGCGCGAAAGTCGTTCCGGTCACGGCCGGTCAGGCCACATTAAAAGAAGCGATCAACGAAGCGATGCGTGATTGGGTCACGAATGCGCGCACCACTCATTATATATTAGGAAGCGCGCTTGGTTCTCATCCCTATCCAATGATGGTACGCGACTTTCAGCGGGTGATCGGGCTCGAAACGCGCCGGCAAATTTTGGAACGCGAAGAACGCCTGCCCAACTTGCTCGTGGCGTGCGTCGGCGGCGGCAGCAATGCCATCGGTTTGTTTCATCCCTTTCTGAATGATGAAAGCGTGCGCCTGGTCGGAGTTGAAGCGGGCGGGGAAGGGATTCGATCAGGCAAACACGCCGCACGTTTCCAAGGGGGTAGGCTCGGCGTGCTGCAAGGCACAAAAACATTCGTTCTGACAAATGCCGACGGCCAAATCGAGCTGACCCATTCGGTTTCGGCCGGACTCGATTATGCCGCGATTGGTCCAGAGCATAGCTATTTACGCGATCTTGGCCGTGTTGAATACGATTATGCCACCGACGAAGAAGCACTCGGCGGTTTCAAGTTCTTATCCGAAACAGAAGGAATTATTCCGGCTCTGGAAACCGCACACGCCGTCGCTTACGTGGCCAAAGTCGCGCCCCGGTTCGATCGGAATGCGATCGTAATCATGAACTGTTCTGGACGCGGCGACAAAGATGTTGCGACGGCGACGAAGCATTTTGCCAGGCCC
>QHNB01000227.1:0-14544 GCA_003217965.1 Verrucomicrobiota bacterium
AACGATCGCTCGATGGAATTTCACCAGGCTCAATCTTGATCGCGCGCGGTGGACAGATGAACTCGCATAATTGACAAGCGACGCAGCGGACACGGCCATCCTCGTCCCGTACCAGCGCGGGCGCGCCGCGATAATAGTCTGGCATCTTAGTATCCAGGGTCTGCTCCGGGTATTGCACTGTCACCTTAGTGCGACCGAGCAGCATGTTTTTGAAATGGTTGAGAGTGATGGCCATGCCGCCGACGATCGCGGGCAGATAAAGACGCTCGGACCAACTCAGTTTTGGTCGTGGGACAGCAATGGCCATGGCAGATCAAGAATTGATAGGATAAGAAAAGAGAACAATTCGGAACGCGAAAGCGATTGCCGCTCGTTTGGTTTGTTTTCGTGTTCCTGATTCATTCTAAGCGTTGGGTAAGCTGATAATACCCGCCATCAAAAAGATGTTTCCGAGAGCGATCTCAAAAAAGAAAACCCACCCCAAGCGCATCAGTTGATCGTAGCGAAAGCGCGGCAGGGTGAAGCGCACCCAAATGAAGACAAAAAGCAGCGCTGCGACTTTAGCGAAGAAAACAGCAATGTTAATCAAACCAAAAATCCAGCCGCGCGATCCATCGGGTATGCCCGGGAAATGCCAGCCACCGAGAAAGAGTGTCACGATGATAGCGGAGCCGGTGATCATGGCGGCGTATTCGCCGAGGAAAAAGAGGGCGAATTTCATCGAGCTGTATTCGGTGTGGTAACCGCCGACGAGTTCGGTTTCTGCTTCCGGCAAATCGAATGGCAACCGATTTGTTTCGGCGAAAATGGCGATGGCAAAAACGATGAACGAGATCCAGAGCGGGACAGCCAAAAGCCATTTCACTGGATTCAGCCAATCACCCGCGAATGGAAAAAGCATCCAACCGTGATCGATTTGATACTGGACGACTCCGGTCAGACGGAGGTTGCCAACGAGCAGGAAAATGGGAATCACGGCAAGGCCGAGGGATAATTCGTAGGAAATCATCTGCGAACCCGACCGCACTCCGCCCAGGAACGGGTATTTCGAGTTCGATGCCCAACCTGCGATGACGATTCCATAGACGCCAAGCGACGCGATCGCGAAAACAAACAGCACCCCGACGTTAATGTCAGCGATCACCATCGGGATTCCAAAGAGCGTGCTGCCAAATGGCACGACCGCAATGGTCGTAATCGCAGGCACCATGGCAAGGCAGGGTGCCAGCCAGTAATAGAATTTGTTCACGTGCGCCGGCGTCAGATCTTCCTTGAGTAAAAACTTGGCCGCGTCAGCAATCGGTTGGAACAGGCCGGCTGGACCGACGCGATTGGGGCCGAGCCGATCCTGAATTAACGCACTTACGCGTCGCTCCGCGTAAACCGCGTATGAGACCATTGGCAAGATAACAAGAAAAACGATTGCGATGATCTTCAGCAGGGACGTGAAAATAAGAAAGGTAATCGGACTCATTTCAGCGCTGCCAGCTTTGCCGTGCCGTGATCGTGAACCCAGCAAAATCCTCTCGATCTTCAGGCCTGGCAAAAGGCTTCGCGAAATGTTTCGCTTCCCTCAGCATGACAGCGCCGGTTATTTCGGGGCCCGCTTCATTTCTCGTTCAAAAACTTTTTCATCGACTGGCTCGCCTGGCGGCAGGGGAGTCGTCGTGCCTTCGGGTGTCGGTATGAGCTTCAAGCCCAGCTCGCCAATTTTACTCAGGCTCAATCCGTCGAACTCCGGAATGGAGCCCGCCATTTGCTTAAAAACATCTTCAATTGTGTAAATCCCATTACTGCCGGTAATCGCTTGACTGAGATCGCGCAAAATTTCCCAGTCGTCCCGGGCGTCGCCGGGCGAACGGACCGCGCGATTCAATCGCTGTAGACGACCGCGACCGTTGATCATTGAGCCTCGCTTTTCCGCGTAAGCTGCCGCTGGAAACAGCGCTGTCGCATGAGGGGTGGCGGCGTTGTGCAAAATGCTCATCATGACGAACGAGGGCAATTGCTTCAGTTGATCCACTGTAATTCCGAATTCCGTCGGATCTTCACCTAGGGCGATCAACGCTTTAATTCGACCACCTGCGACACCTTCGGCGATTCGTTTCAGGTGCGTGCCGGGTTCGGCATCTAATCCGAGAATTATCTTTGCGCCATTGACGTTTGGATTGCGGTCTCGGCTTAACAAGATGTCGTCACCGGTATCCTGACGCGGCACCACGTCGATAAGAGAGACGCTCAACTGATGCGCCAATTGCGACGTGAGCCACAGTTCTTCATTCGTCATCCGAGCCGATGCGACAATGGCGATGTCCCAACCGTTAAAGTGCTTTAGCTGGAGGGCTGTGTATTCGATCGCCTTTTTCCAGTCAGTGGCTTCCAACTTAGTACCATCGAAAATTGCCGGTTCCAACAAGCGATCGGTCGAAGTGAGATATTCAAAATTCAGACGGCCATAATCGCACATCCAAACTGAATTCACGGCAGAGTTTTCGCGTGGGGTTTGCCGGTAAATCACATCCTCACGCGAGCCAATGATCATATTGCAACCAGTGGCGCAGCTGGTGCAGACGCTTTTTGTCTCTTTCAAAAACCAAACTCGCATTTCAAATCGGAAATGCGAAGAGGTGAGCGCGCCGACCGGGCAAATATCAACCGTGTTCAGCGAATAATTGTTTTCCAGGCGTCGGCCGGGATGGGCAGTGAGAATAGTGTGACTGCCGCGATCGACAAAGCCGAGCACGTCATCCTTGGCAATTTCCTGACAGAAACGAACGCAACGCGAGCAGAGAATGCAGCGTTCGTCATCGAGTGTAACGCGCGGTCCGATTTCCACCCGTTTCGGTTTTTTGACTTTATTTTCCAGAAAACGCGAATCGGCGCGGCCATATTCGACGCTAAATTCCTGCAATCGACATTCCCCAGCCTGATCGCAGATGGGACAGTCGAGCGGATGATTAATCAGCAAAAACTCCATCACCCCACGACGGCACTCCTCGGCCAGCGGCGAATTGGTGCGAATGCCCATTCCTTCGGAAACGTCTTGCGCGCAGGAAATTTGCGGGCGTGGCATCCAATTGATGATTGGTTTGGCATCTGAGCCCAGTTCCGGTTTGCGATCGGGCCCCATCCTGGGCATGCCCATTTCGATCAGACACATCCGGCAATTGCCGGGTGAGCTTAGTTTGGGATGGTAGCAATAGCGCGGAATGTAGGCCCCGGCCTGGGCACACGCTTCGATCATGCGAGTTCCTTTGGGAAACTGATGCCACACACCATCAATCTGCACATTCACTAATGGCGGCGAATTTAAATCGGGCATATGTAAGGAAATCAGGAACGCAGGAACAATTAACGCTGGAGATCGGAAGCTTCGAACGCCCGCTCCCGGCGGACACGCTTCACTGTAAGTGGCATTGTCGCAAAATTTAGAATCAAACCATCTGCAAGGCCGGTCGCCTTCAAGTAACTCCGCACGATTGCAGAGTGCACATTGTCGACGGCTTCGACAGCCTTGAGTTCAACGATGATTTTCTCCTCAACTAGGAAATCGAGCCGGTGTTCGCCAATCTGGTGATCGCGATAGAAAAGAGGAATAGGCGTCTGTCGAACAAAGGCTACACCACGCAAAGCAAACTCTACTGCGAGTGCCTGCTCATAAACTGATTCGAGAAAACCCGGTCCGAGCTCCCGGTGCACCTCGACCGCAGCTCCAATAATGCAGCGGGTTATGTCCGAATCCCGTAAAATTCCTGCGTTCCTGCTTTCCTCAGCCATATTTAGATTATCCCGGCACGGCCGGCTTTTTCCCAACCCGGGTCGTGCGCGAGCGGAGTGACGGGAATTTTGGTTTTGGCTATCAATTCCTCCGGAGTCAATTCCGGCGGCAATGGCGGCGGGGCGGATTTCTGGGCATGAGCGGCGAAATCCTCCGGGAATTTTTCGACGAAGCTCTGGGTGGGCCAGGCGCAAGCTTCCCCGAAAGCGCAGATGGTCCGGCCGGCGATGTTGTCGCCGATCGATTTCAGCGTGGCCGGGTCCTGTACCACACCTCCACCCTTTAACATTCGGTCGGTGATTTTTTTCATCCACAGCGAACCCTCGCGGCACGGCGTACATTGGCCGCACGATTCGTGAGCATAAAACTCGTTAATGTTGTTGAGCGCCCAAACCATGTCGCGGGAATCATCCAGGACGATAACCCCGCCGGAACCGGCCATCGACCCGGCCGCGGCAAGGGAATCAAAATCCATCGGGATTTGATCAAGAAAGATTTCGCGCTCAGCCATCGAACCGTCGGCCTGTTTCAGCTTTAATTTAAATCGTTCATCCGCGCGCAAGACCTTGGCTGAACTCCCGCCGGGAATGACGGCTTTGAGTTGCCGCCCGAATTTCATTCCGCCAGCCATGTCGTAAATCAGCTGACCCATGGTCACGGCGCCGACTTCAATTTCAAAATAACCTGGCCGCACGACGTCCCCGCTGACGCAGACAATCCGGGTCCCGGTGTTGTTAGGTCGGCCGAGCTTCGCGTATTCTCCGCCGCCGATGGCGATGATGTGCTTTACGTGGCAAAGCGTCTCAACATTGTTAACTATCGTCGGACACATATAGAGACCGAGCACGGCGGGAAAATAAGGCGGTTTGATCCGAGGATAAGCGCGTTTGCCTTCGAGTGACTCGATCAGCCCTGTCTCCTCGCCGCAAATGTAGGCGCCGGCACCGCGATAAGTATAAACCTCAACACTAAAATCCGTTCCGAGGATATTCCGGCCGAGAAAGCTTTTCGCGCGCGCTTCTTCGATCGCTCGATCGAGGACTTTGGCCCCTTCAGGAAATTCCCCCCGTATATAAATGTAAGCAGTTCGCGCATTCAGCGCGAAACAGGAGATTAGAATACCTTCGAGTAACTGATGCGGATCCTGGTGAATGATATAGCGGTCTTTGAATGTGCCCGGTTCCGATTCATCCGCGTTGCAAATCAGATAAACCGGCTTCTTCTCGTCTGGCTTGATGAAGCTCCATTTGACCCCGCACGGAAAACCGGCTCCGCCGCGTCCGCGCAAGCCGGAGGTTTTGACTTCGTTTACGATTTGCTCGCGCGACATTGTGACGGCCTTACGCAATTGCTCGTAACCGCCGTCGCGCAAATAGCAGTCGATGTCAGTAGTCCAACCTTCGCGACCGATGTTTTTAAAAACGAGTCGGTGTTCGAGTGGATGAACTGATTGCGCCTTGAGACCGTCCGCTGGCCGATTGGACAGAATTTGCTCGACGGTTTCCGGCAGAATGTTCTCGCGCAGCTCGTCGTTCACCATGCAAACAGGTGCGGTGCCGCAACTGGCGAGGCATTCGACAAACTCAATGCTGAAATTTCGATCCGGGCTGACCGACACCGGATTGTGCATTCCCTCCGAGTTGTAGTGCGGTTTAATCCCAGTTCGTGCGCAGAGATTTTCCATAAGCCGGTAACTTCCGGCCATGGCACAGCTCAAAGTTCGGCAGACGCGAATGTGCGTTTTGCCGGTCCGCTGCTGGCGCAGCATTGGATAAAATGTGACCAGCTCCAGAATATTAATCGGTTCCAATCCAAGTTTGGCGGAAATGGCATAGACCGCCTCATCGCTAATGAACCCGAAATGTTCCTGCCAAAGGTGCAGTAATGGAAGCGCAGCGCTGCGTTTCCGGTCAGGGGGATAATGGCTGATCGCGGCATCCATTTCCCCGTCGACTTCCGATGGAATTTTCGTTACCGTCGAATTCACAAGTCGACCAGGCTATTTCTGCAGCGTGCTCGATTTAGCGACGACTTTATCGTCTTTGAACAAAACCGTGACCGAGCCGTTGGCTTGGTGGTAAGCGTAAGTGGTTCGCTTCAGTAGCAGAAAATCCTTCGTGTCGACGTTCGTGGGCGGGCCAAGGATGGATTCGACCTGTTTCTTACTCATGCCTTCAGTGATCTGATCGACATTTGCCTGGGTGAGTCGCTGATTGGAGCAGCCAAGCAACAGCATCGCGATCAGAACCGAGATGATTTGTAGCTGCTTCATACTATTGCGTCCCGAGATTCGTCTCTTTCCCGTCAACCTCGTCATTCCTGAACGTGATCATGGCGAATTGTTTTCCATCCTCGAAACGCCATGTTGTCTTTTGAAGATAAGCATATCCTTCGTTTCGATCGATATCGGCGGCCCGAGCATTTTCATCGATCGCATTCTCCCATGACGAAATCCAGGCTACCGAGAACCGCAACGACATCACTCATCATGCAGCCCGGCAGGAGCTCCGGTAGAATGCTTAGGTTCACAAATGAGGGCGCGCGAATTTTTAACCGGTGCGGCACGCCGCCTCCCCGGCTGTTAATGTAAAAACCGAGTTCGCCCTTTGGATTTTCTGCACCGAAATAGATTTCCCCGGGCGGCGCTTTCAATCCTTCGGTCACCACGATGAAATGGTGAATGAGCTCCTCCATTTTTGTCATTACCCGGGCCTTCGGCGGCAACATGTTCTTCCAATCGGCGACATTGATCGGGCCGTTCGGCAGCTTATCCACTACCTGACGCAAGATTTTTGCGCTTTGCCGCATCTCCTCGATGCGGACGAGATACCGGTCATAGCAATCACCGGCTGTTCCCACGACGACATCAAAGTCGTACTGATCGTAATCAAGATAGGGATGCTTTCGCCGCAAATCGTGCTCGACGCCGCTGCCGCGAAGATTCGGACCGGAGAGGGCATAGGCGATGGCACGATCGCGCGGGATGACACCGATGTCCCTGGTTCGATCGACAAAGATCCGATTACGGGTGAGGAGGCGATCGCATTCATCGAGCCGCGGCGTGAACGTCTCGAGAAACGAATTGAGCTGTGGGATAAAGTTCGGCGGCAAGTCGCGAATCTGGCCACCAATCCGCGTGTAGGAGGTTGTGAAACGCGCTCCGGTAAGAAGTTCGCAAAGATCGTAAATCTTTTCGCGTTCCTCAAAAGTGTAGAGAAATACGGTCATTGCCCCCAGGTCGAGCGCCATCGCGCCGAAGCCCATCAGATGCGCGGAGATTCGCGCTAGTTCGCAGCAAATGACTCGGATCGCTTTGCCGCGAGGCGGAATTTCCCAACCCATTAACTTTTCGACGGCCAGCGCGTAAGCAACGTTGTTGGCCAACGGCGCGAGATAGTCGAGCCGGTCGGTGTAGGGGACGAACTGATTGTATTGCATCGCCTCGGCGATTTTCTCGTCACCGCGGTGGAGGAAGCCGATGTCCGGTGTCGCATTGACGATGATCTCCCCATCGAGCTCGAGCACAAGCCGCAACACTCCGTGCGTAGCTGGATGCGACGGCCCCATGTTGAGCACCATCTTCTCGCCGATATCGCTGCCATCGGTGTGCACGGCGGCGTCCGCAGCAACGACACGCGTCACCGGATCAGGCGATTCAATTTCGCGTGTCGTAAAAGCCATAAAGAGAGCTGGTTTATGCTCGCGAGTGAATCGGATGGCGCAAGAGCGAAATTACCCCTCCTTTCCGCGAAGGGCTGTTGTGAATGGTTTTCTGGAAAGAAAGGTCCGGATTTTGATGCTGGCGGCGCAGGTGGCAATCGTTCGTGCCTTTCACTTTGCTTTCGCATCGTGCCCACGCATTCTTCTGAAAATGAAGATCGGACTTCTTTTCGCCGGACAGGGCGCCCAGACCGTGGGGATGGGAAAAGATCTCGCCGATCAATATGCCGTCGCTGCGGAGATGTGCGTTCGCGCCGATGTGCTTCTCGGTCGCGGTTTGACCGTGGTGATGTGGAGTGGCCCGCTCGATGAATTGACCAAGACCTCGAATTGTCAGCCCGCGCTTTTTGTTCATGGATTAATGTGTCTGGCGATTTTGCGGGAGCTGGCAGGCGATTTTCCAATCGAAGCTGCGGCGGGCCTGTCGCTCGGTGAAATGACTGCGCACACTGCAGCTGGCAGTTTTGATTTCGAAACGGGACTGAAGCTCGTGCAGCGTCGGGGTGAATTCATGGATGAAGCTTGCGCAGCGACGGTTGGGGGAATGGCAGCGATGATTGGGGCGGACGAAAATTCCGTCCGCTTATTGGCTGCGGATGAAGATGTTGATATTGCCAATGTCAATTCCCCTGGTCAGATCGTCATTTCAGGTGAGCTGGCCAAAGTCGAGGCTGCTGTTGGTGTGGCTAAGGAATATGGGGTTCGCCGCGCGACCATGCTGAACGTGGCGGGCGCGTATCATTCCCGTTTAATGGATAGCGCGTATCAAAAACTCGGTGCAATTTTGCGGTCGGTTGAAATCCGGCCGCCACAATTCGCCGTCTTCAGCAATGTCACCGGGGAGGAAGTGACAACACCGGAGGAAATTCGGCGAACACTGCAAGATCAAGTTACCGGCACGGTACGTTGGGCTGATTGTATGGAAGGAATGCTCGATCGCGGCTGCGACTTGTTTGTCGAATTCGGCCCGGGTGGTGTCCTGGCCTCGTTGCTGCAACGCATTCGCAAAGGCACCGAAGTATTCTCAGTGAGCAATGTCGCTTCGACATTGAAATGCGCCGACCGGCTTAGGGCCATCTAGGGAAGTTGCACGGCGGCGTTAGGTTATCTAGCCTCGGGCATGGCGTTGCAAAAACGAATTGACGAAGACCTGATTGCGGCAATGCGAGCGAAGGACAGCACACGCCTTGGTGTGTTGCGAATGTTGAAAGCGGCGCTTAAGAACGTCGCGATCGATAAAGCCGGGGCCGGGGGCGAGCTCGAAGACTCAGAGGCGGTGGCGGTCGTTCGCAAGCAGGTCAAGCAACGGCAAGATTCGATTGAAAGCTTCGAAAAAGGCGGAAGGACCGAGCTCGCGGAAAAAGAACGAGCCGAGATTGCAGTGCTGACCGGGTATCTGCCGCAGGCGATGAGTGCAGAAGAGTTGAAGCGTGTCGTCGCGGAAACGATCGCGGAAACCGGCGCAACATCGCGAGCGCAGATGGGTGCGGTAATGAAGGCGCTGCAACAGAAAGTTGCTGGGCGCGCCGATGGCAAAACATTGAGCATGGAAGTGCAGCGGCAGCTGGCGGCGTGACGCATGTTAAGCGCGATCATCGTTGCCGCTGGCAGCAGCACACGCGCCGGTTTCGACAAGCTTTTCGCACCTCTGGGGGGTCGGCCGGTGATCGAACATTCGATCAACGCCTTTGAGCGCGCCCAATGCGTGGATGAAGTCATCGTCGTTGGCCGCGAGGCCGCCTTGGATTCGTTCAGCTCGTTGATCACCCAGTTTCGAAAAGTCCGTGCCGTCGTTCCGGGGGGCGACCGGCGACAGGATTCCGTGCGCGCTGGCCTGGATGCGGTTTCAAATACGGATTTCATCGCGGTGCATGACGCGGCGCGTCCGTTGATTACTGCAAAAGAAATTGAGCGAGTGTTCGCGGCTGCGGTGGAACACGGAGCTGCTGCCTTGGCCGCGCCGGTAGGAGAAACGTTGAAACTCGCCGACCGAAACCGGTTTGTGATCGGCTCCATCGACCGCGAGAACGTGTTCGCGATGCAGACGCCTCAGATATTCGCTCGAGACCTAATCGTGGAGGCCTATGATCGTATCGCCAGAGATTCGGTCGCAATTACGGATGAAATTTCCGCAGTCCAACATGCCGGCGGCCACACGATTATCGTTCGGGCGGAGGATCACAATCCGAAGATCACATTTCCAAATGATCTCGCGATTGCTGAGCTCATCCTCCGGATGCGGGAAGAGAGCTAGAGAGCCGGCTGTTGGGCAAGGACGCTCATCACGATCTCCGCAACCGCTGGAACATCTTCGCGGCGAAAGGGCCGGCTCTTGCCCAAAACAGTTGCCGAATCCAAATCGGAGACGCGTACTATCGTTCCATTCTTCCAAATAAATGCGACTTCATTGTAGGGACCGACGCGACGCGGATCGGTCCAAGTGTGAATGGAAATAAGATTGGTTGTAAGGGCGGCGGCGATATGCATCGGTCCGCTATCGACACTGATGATGAAGGAGGCATGGCGCAGCAGCCAAATGAGCTGCAAAAGCGTCGTCTGGTTCGTGAGCTCGACACAATTCTCCGGTGGCGACAATTTTCGATGCGATTTGCCAACGACAACAACACGGGTCGGCGCGAGCACGCGACAAAACTCCTGGATTACCATAGGCGAAATCGATTTGCCGCGACCTCGGGCGTGGGGATGCAAAACGACGAAACCAGGGAACGGATCAAACCGGGGAAGGGCATCGCCCGACGGAATGGGAAACCGGAGGGACTGGTTCGAACCGGCGCCGAATGCCTCCGCCAATTTCAAATATCGATCAACCGCATGCTCATTGCGATCAACGGAGGCGATCTTATCGTAAAATAAGCGCGAGCCTTCACGGCTATCGCTCATTCCATAGATTTTTTCAGCCCGGCTTGCCTTGGCGATGAGTGCGCTTCGAAGCAGCCCTTGAAAATCGATCGCCGCATCAGGTTGCAATCGACGCGTTTTTCGAATCCACGGCAGTAGCTGCGCCGGTGTACCAAATCCGCGAAACTCGCTCCTCGGAAAAATGTGCAGATGATCGACATCGGGATTGCCGCGCAAGAGCGTGGCGTATTCCGAATTAACGACCCAAGTGATCTCGGCATCAGGATGGCCGTCGCGGATGGCCGCTACCGCTGGCAAGGTATGAACGATATCGCCCAGTGAACTTGGTTTAATAATCAAAATCTTGACCGGCATAGCAGGAAATCAGCGGCCGAGAACGAGCCGATCGGCAAGTAGGCGCGGTAGTCCAGC
Organism: Verrucomicrobiota bacterium; assembly: GCA_003217965.1. Classification (GTDB taxonomy): domain Bacteria; phylum Verrucomicrobiota; class Verrucomicrobiia; order Chthoniobacterales; family UBA10450; genus AV69. Next base: position 10,790 of record QHNB01000227.1, read on the forward strand.
GGCAAGAACTTTTTTGCGGGTGCGGTCAATCTCATAAGGCACACGGCGCTGTTCGACTAAATTGTCGTCCGGCAGATAAATGCAATAAGCAGCGCGCCAGTCCCCGTCTCGCGGCTGACCGACGCTGCCAGCGTTGACCAGATATTGTTTGCCGGAGTCAATCCCGATTTTATCGCGCACGGTAGGCGTCACCTCGACGTTTCGGATAAACGCGCCCTGCACGTGGGTATGGCCAAAGAAACAGAGAGCGGTTTGTTGATAAGCAAAACTGGCCATCGCCTCAGTCGTGGTGAAGACATACCCCCAGTCTCCGGGATCATTGAGCGTAGCGTGGACGATGGTGAAATCGTGCACCGATTGTTGCAAGGGCAGACAGCGCAACCATGAACGGTCCTGTTCGCTCAGTTGCGCGCGTGTCCACATGATTGCCTGCTCCGCCATTTCATTGAAGTCGACTGACGAGTCGCTCAGTGAGGCTTGTTCATCGTGATTTCCCTTTACCGTTGGGCAATCGAGTTCACGCACAATCCTAATGCAGGCGCTGGGATCTGCGTTATACCCGACGATGTCACCGAGGCAGACGAAATGGGTACAACGATGCTGGCGCGCATCCGCCAGCACAGCTTGGAGCGCCTCCAGATTGCCGTGGACATCGCTGAGAACCGCGAATCGCATTCGTTTACTTTGCGGGAATCCTGCTAGCCGGCGGAATGTTCAGCTTCTCTTCCAAAAGGTGGAGACGCGCGATTAACGTCGGAAGCCGCTCCTTCTCGCCGCGATCGTAGAGAGAGCGCAGATGATCATAAGCTTCCCGCTCTCGCCCTTCGCAATAGGAGAGTTCGTAGGCGGCAAAACGCTCATCATAAGCTGCGCAATCGGGCAGTCGCGACGCTTTGAAAAAATTCTCCGATGCGCGTGCATGATCGTTCAGTTTGTCGCGGTACAAACGTCCGAGTGCTTCGTAGAGCTGGGGGTTTTTCGGATTATTGGCGACGGCCCGCTCCAGGAAATCTCGGCCCAGCTCGATATATTCGCGTTGTAAACGCTTCCGCCCGGCCGGCGATAAGGAGGTATCGTTCGCGGCTGCCGTACTTGCATTCCAAGCCATATGCCAGGCCGCTATATCCCAAAACATGGTGACGTGCGGCTGGAGCATCGTCACTTGCCGCATACGCAACAAGAGGTGCGACCAATCCACACGTTCCCAGGCGAAGTGCGCGTCAATGAAGAGTAAGTCTGCCACAACCGAGCGAAAACCACCGAGGATGGCGATGAACGCTGTTTGACCAACGCGTTCGCGCAGATCAATGGCATAATGCAGGATATCAGAAGAGCCGTAATTGGCATCGACATGCTTCTCAAACTTCCACTTCAACGGTGCCAATCCAGCAAGGATGACAATAAAGGCAACAACCGCTTTCATAACTCTCGTTGATAAAAGATGGCAGTTGCGAGCAAGATGTAGCTGAGAACATAAAAGGTAGTGAGGCCGAGCAGTTGCACAATCAGGTGAGCGGGAATTGGAATGCCACCGATGACTTGGTCGCTGATGTTAAAGGCCTGCAAATCAGGAAAGATGAAGGCGACCACGGCAAGGAACGTTCGCGTAACCCAACCAGCAGCATGCTCCAGCCAATACTCACGCGCGATCGATTCGAGATGGCCAATCAGATAAACCATGGCCATGGCCGTGATCGTAAAAATGTTCGAGGTGGCGAAGGCGGAAATGCAGAGCGTGGCTGCGGCGAGAATGGCGGATTTGGCCAGGACAAGCACGAGAGCGGCGATTAAGTCGCGATTTATCCCCGCCATTTGAATCGACCGCAGGGTTGACGAGAGTTGGTCGGGCGCCAATTGCGTGACCTGCCGATTCGCTTCCTGTAAAGCTGATTGCTCGCGCAAATGCAACACGACGAGACAAAGCACGCTCATGGCGACTAGCGAAAGAGCGAGGAGCCCGAGCACACCGAGAAATTTTCCGAGAATATACTCGAAGCGCGGCACCGGTTTTGCGAGGACGCTATAGACGACCCGGTCCTCAATATCGCGCGGTAGCAGCTGAGCCGTCGCCACAATTGCCAGTAAACTGAGAAAGAAATTGATGGCACCAAGGGAAATGTCCTTGGTGACTTGCAGCTCTTGCTGGAATGAAATTCGGGCAAGGAAGGTGGAGCTGACGATAAGGACAAGGGCGAAAAGGACCAAGACATAGAACACGCGGAGACGTGCCAGTTCGATCAACGTCGTGCCGGCGATCGCTCGAATGCGGCGCAACGAAGCGATCATTCTTCGGTTGATTCCGTCACGTGGAGAAACAGCTGCTCCAGCGAAGCCTGCGCTTTACGTCGTGCGATCAATCGCGCGCTGGTTGATGCAATCTGCTGTTCCAGCCCATCCAAGAGATCAGGCGATGCATTCTCTAGGACGAGTTCGGTTTGATTCTCAATGCTAAGCAGACTTTGCAGCGGTCCTTCTCTCAATAGCCGACCCCGATGCAAAATACCAACGCGATCGCAGACCTCCTGGACCTGGGTGAGGAGATGGGAGGAGAGCAAAACAGTGGTGCCACGATTCCTCAATGAGGCGATCAGATCCTGAATATCGCGCGATCCAGCGGGATCAACGCCGGCGGTTGGCTCGTCGAGTACGAGGAGTTTGGGATTGTGAATCAGGGCTTGGGCGAGACCAATGCGCTGAAGCATCCCTTTTGAATAAGTACTGAGCCGGGCATCGCGTGCATCCGTCAGTCCAACAGTGGCCAGCAGCTCGTCAACGCGGGCCCTGGTTTCGCTGCGAGGCAATCCACTAAGCTTGGCGTGAAACCGCAAGGTCTCTGCACCAGTAAGAAATTTGTGGAAATAGGCGTTCTCAGGAAGAAAGCCGATTTCCCGGCGCGCGGCAACGACCGAGTTATCTCGCCCAAAAATGGTGACGCTTCCACGTGTCGGCGAGATCAGGCTGAGAATGATTTTCAGTGTTGTACTTTTTCCGGAGCCATTAGGGCCGAGCAGGCCGTAAACTTCTCCCGGTGCGATCTCCAGGTTTAAATCGCGCAGCGCCACCGTCGCCCGGCGACGAAACGGCGCCCGATACACCTTGGTGACGTGTGAGATACGGATAGCGGTCTGCATCAAGCCCGAATCTCAAAACCGCGCGCGCTCGGCGGCACCGCCAAATCGATTTCAGTTTCTTTTTTGATCAAGGGCCGCAGTTCGCTAGCCTGCACGGCGTCGAGAAACGCCCGCAGCTCCTCGGGCTCGGCGCTCACTTGCATTTCAACGCGGCCGTCGTCGAGGTTGCGAACCCAACCCGTGACGCTGAAGCCTTTCGCGATCTGCTTCACCGAGTAACGAAAGCCGACGCCTTGCACTCGTCCTTCATAGAAAACCTGCACCGATCTCATGACGATCTGGGGCGTATTAAAACCGCACCGCTCTGGCATTGTCTAGCGGGGATGAAGTCAAATCGCCTTCTTTAATGCGGCGAGGATTGCGTCTCCGGAATTGGAGTCGGTTCGGGCAGATCAAGGGGTAATGGCTCGGGCGGCATTGATAAACGCGGGTCGTTTGGATTGAGGCGGAATCTTGAAGCGCGGCTAGTTGCCGTGACGGCCGGTCTGGCGGTAGCGGCGGCGACCAGTTCCGCCGAGGCGGGATGAATATCTTCAGTGGCGACATAACCTTGCTCGCCGCTCATCAGCTGCACCTTGCAGTAACCGAATGTTGGTTGAATCAGGGTAACCAGGGTGTCGTGGG
>QHNB01000227.1:14581-15376 GCA_003217965.1 Verrucomicrobiota bacterium
TGTGGTGGGATTCGCGCATCCTGCGATCAGCCCAGACGCGATCAGCACGACGCCATACGACATCGCGCGTAATGCTTTCATAGGGAGGGCTCCCATAGCTTATCCCGTTCCTCATCGAGAACTTACTTATAAGAATAGATCAGGCAAAAACTGCTTGCGTTACCATCCAGCAGATCAATGGAAACGAAATACTGACCGCTATCGGAGGGCGAATATCCAGCGGCGGCTCGATCTCCCCCATCGTAATGTTCGGTAGTCAAGAGTCTGCCCGACTCGTCATAAACGTTCACGGCGATCTTCTTCGCCGGATCGGTCGTGCCAACGGAAAACCAATATTGATTTCCGGCGAAAAGATTGACTGCAATCAAGGATCGGTCGGCTGACTTGAGGGTGCCGCACCAATGGCCATCGCGCAACTTGAAGCCATCGTTTGTAAACGCGCCGGCCACATCGAGCGCATTCCTGCGTGCATTAACCTCGGCATCCGTTTCAGCGCGGACCAAACCTGTCGCAGCGAAAAGGAAAAACGCGGTGACAAACACGAGCCTCATTTCGCATCGCTTTTGCTTTGGATTTCGCGCATCAACTCCGTCACGACGCCGTTTACCTTCCTAACATCGTCAATGCTCGGCACTTTACCGCGCGGAAACGCAACAAGCTTCTCGAGAGTCGTGAGTTGATCGCTGACGTTTTTCACGAGCGGATCATTGCGGAGCTGGGGCGATACATCATTGAGTTTCGCGTGAATGAAATTCACCAGCGCCGGTTGTCGCAACACTTTCGCGCTTCGCTCAT
>QHNB01000004.1 GCA_003217965.1 Verrucomicrobiota bacterium
AAGGGGCGTTTTATCATTTGCTGGCGCGGGGTAATGCTCAGCAGACTATTTACAAGACGGATGCTGATCAGGAGCGCCTCCTTCGATTGCTGGCGGAGTCGGCCGATCGCTTCGATGTGGCGTGAGCGGGCAAAGGAAGAGTGTCTGGCCGTGTCGTTGATTGAAATAAAGAAGATACGTCAAAGATATCGACCCCTTGAGCCGGGACAAATATTCTCTTACATCCGCGTAAAAATAGGCATCGTCCATGCTCTTTTGGTGAGGCAATTGCAGGAGCGTCCTGTAAACTGGTGAACACAACCAAGAGGTCATTTCTTGCTGCGCTGCTCGCAGCAACTCCACTACTACTCCTTTCCGTATCAGCTTTTGTGCTGGAAGGACCAAGCTGGCCCTCAGGAACAACAGTTATGTGGCAGGTAAGATTGAAAGCGCCGCCTTTTCCGCTCAGCGACGGCACGCCCTCCTATGACGTTGCATTTATCGAGGCAATCAATAACTGGAATCCGGTGCTGGGACGCATCGAGGTAAGCGGCACAATCGGACCTACAGGACAGGCCGTAGCAGGAGACAATCTCAATACAGTTTGTTTCTCAGATACGGTGTTTGGAATGTCCTTCGGCAGTTCAACACTGGCAGTAACTCAGTATTTTTTCACAGGCTCTCCCGGAAGCGAGACCTTCACAGAAGCCGACATGATATTCAATAACGCGGTTGTATTCGATTGCTACCACGGTCCTCTCCGGTTTCAACCAAACGGCCTTAGCTTAAACGACTTCAGGAGAGTAGCGACCCATGAGCTTGGCCACTCCCTGGGTTTAGATCATCCCGACACCCACGGTCAAACCGTAGTGGCAATAATGAATTCGAAAGAAAGCGATGTGGAGCTTCCTACCGCGGATGATATTGCCGGCGTCCAGACGTTATATGGAGTACCGGCCATGGGCCATCTAGAAAATATCTCTACTCGAGTTGAAGTCGGAACGGCAGACAGTGTGGCAATTGGGGGATTCGTTGTTGCGGGCGATCCTGTAACAGCTGTAATCCGAGGAATCGGACCTTCCCTGGCCGAAGCAGGCGTTCCAGGAGTTTTGGCAGACCCATTTCTGGATTTACATGATGCTACTGGCAGTATAGAAACGAACGATAACTGGCAAAGCAACCCAAGCGAGGCCGCAGCCATCTCAAATGTTAATCTTGCTCCGAAAAACCCGAGTGAGAGTGCGATTTACCGGATACTCCCAGCTGGTAGCTATACAGCAATTTTAGAAGGAGTAGGAAGCACCACTGGAATTGGACTTGTAGAAGTGTACAAAGTCGATGCTGGGACCGGCAAACTTATCAATATTTCTACCAGAGGACAAGTTTTGACAGGCGACCAGGTCCTGATTGGTGGATTGGTTGCGTCGGGCGTCGAGAAAGTATGCATTAGAGCTACCGGCCCTAGTTTGAGTAATCTCGGAGTTCAGGGAGCATTGCAAGACCCGACGTTGACCTTATATAACAGCGAGGGCCAGCAAATTGACGCAGACGACAACTGGCAAGACAACCCAACTGAAGCGTCTCAAATGGTAGCGGCGCAGATCAATCCCACAGACCCGAGGGAAAGTGCAATCTTCACTTCGCTATCTCCAGGAGCTTATACCGCGATTGTTACAGGTAAGAACGGAAGCACAGGAATTGGCCTGGTCGAGATCTTCGACGAGAATTAAGCCTTAGTCGTTGGCCTACGAGCGCCTTCAGATTTCCGTCTCCACTCTGACCTACCGTTCAGTGTTCAAACTCTGTTCGCAGCACAATTGGTTGGCTTGGGGTCAAGCTTAGATTTCTTGCCAGATGGTTTTAGGGGCTGAAAAGCTGAGGGGTAGCCCGGCCCCTTTTGGATTGAATACGCCGGTGTGCCCTATCATGTGACTGGCCGCGGCAACCGGCGACGGGTGTGAGAATGAGAGGGATTATGCCCGATTTGAGGAGTAACTGGAGCGTTCACTCCAACCATACTAGGTTAGGAGGCAAAGGAGAAACGTCTGGCCGTGCCAGTGACCAAGCTAAAGGAGATATGTCAAAGAATTTAGGCTTGACCCCATACAAGCGCCAGATGTCCGAGGGCCCACGAGAACAAAACGCTAGATCATGCGCCCCGGACTGTAATCCCTGGGCTACAGGCCCGGTTTGAGCAGTAAAACGTAGAATCGCCAACTCCGAGCCGCGGATTGCCTGTCGCAAGGGGAGCACTTTCCGCTTTCCCCCGAAGACGCAACATGTCTACGCTTCCAGCGATCCCCGAATCATTCGCGATGACCAACCAGCTGGATTCCGTTGAAACTTTCCAGATGCCGCACATTCCCGTTCGGACGATCACCGGCGTCATTGCGATCATTCTACTAATCGGTCTGGCGTGGACGTCTTGTTACACGGTGCAGGCGGAATCGGAAGGCGTGGTTCTGCGTTTCGGGAAGTTTCTAAAAACGGTCGAGCCGGGTCTGCATTTCAAGCTTCCCTTCGGCATTGACCAGGTCACCGTCCTGCCGACGCGGCGGCAGTTGAAACTCGAGTTCGGTTTCTTAACTCCTGGATATACAAACGTCGACCAGCCGACGAAAGAAGCGGCAGAAGAAAGGTCAATGGTCACGGGCGATTTAAACGCCGCACTAGTCGAGTGGGTCGTCCAATACCGCATTGATGATCCCAAGCAATATCTGTTCGATGTCCGTAATCCTGCCCAGACATTGCGCGATTTGTCGGAAGCGGCAATGCGCGAAGTGATCGGCGACCGAACGGTGGACGAAGTCATCACCATCGGCCGGCAAGACATCGAGATCTCGGCGCTGGCACGAATGCAGGAACTCGCCAAACGCTACATGCTTGGTGTTCGCGTCGATCAAGTGCAATTAAAGAACGTTAATCCCCCGGCCGAGGTTGAGGCGTCCTTCAACGAGGTAAACAAGGCGCAGCAGGACCGGGAAAACGCCATCAATATCGCAAACGGCGATTACAATGAAGCGGTGCCGAGAGCGAGGGGACAGGCGGACCAGGCAATCCGCGGGGCCGAAGGCTATCGATTCAAGCGCGTCAATGAAGCGGAGGGGGACGTGGCCTCGTTCAATGCCATGCTCGGGCAATACGCCAAGGCACCGGAAATCACCCGGACCCGGCTCTATCTCGAAACGATGGGCGATGTTCTGTCTATGACCGGGCAGAAAATTATCATCGACGAATCGATGCGAAATCTGTTGCCCATCCTGCCGCTCACAGAAAAACCCCTGGAGAAGAGATGAACAAGCGCGGCTGTCTGACGCTTTTGTCGATCGCGCTCGCGATCGTGATTTTGTGGACGTTGCTCGGATGTTTCTTCGCCGTTTATCAGACCGAACAGGTGATCATCACGCAGTTCGGCAAACCAGTAGGTGACCCAATCACGGACCCCGGGTTGCACTTTAAACTTCCCATCATTCAAGACGTCAACCGGATCGATAAACGATTTCTCGAATGGGACGGCATGCCTGTTGCCATCCCCACGCGAGACAAGACTTACATTCACGTCGATACCTTTGCCCGCTGGCGAATCAACGATGCGAAGACCTTTTTCGTTCGGCTGCGCGATGAACGAAGCGCCCAATCGCGTTTGGAGGACATTCTTGGAAGCGAAACGCGCAACGCCGTCGCCAAGCATGATCTGATCGAGATCATTCGCACCGACAAAAATCGCAAACCGTTGCGCGATGAAAGTCTGAAAAATGTTCCAACCGGCCTCGGAACAATTGGAGTGCTACCGCCGATTCAGTACGGGCGACTGAAAATCGAAGATGAAATTAAGTCGAAGGCGGCAGGCAAATTGGGGGAGTTCGGCATCGACCTGCTCGACGTCCGGCTCAAACGCGTGAATTACAATCCGGACGTGCTCGACCGTATCTATCAGCGAATGATCAGTGAACGGCGGCAGATTGCGCAGCGG
>QHNB01000005.1 GCA_003217965.1 Verrucomicrobiota bacterium
CACATTGCAACGCCCCCGCTCAAGCCCGCCGGAGCACGACGAGATGCTGTTTATCATCATTCATCAGACCTATGAGCTTTGGTTCAAGCAGCTGTTACATGAATTCGAGAAAATAAAGAGGGATTTCTCGGCCGGCGATCTGTTCAGCGCGATCCATTCTTTCAAGCGCACGCGTACGATCATGAAAGTCCTCGTGGCCCAAGTGGATATCCTCGAAACCATGACGCCGACCTCGTTCTCGAGTTTCCGTGATCGGCTTGAAACCGCCTCTGGATTTCAATCGATTCAGTTCCGCGAACTAGAATTTGTGCTCGGATACAAGCGCGCTTCAACGCTCAAGTATGTTCGGCCCGATTTTCCCGGCTATGACCGGCTGGAGCGGCGATTGAACGAGCGGACCGTCATTGATCATTTCTATGATTTCCTCGCCAAGCGCGGTGCGCAGATTCCAGCGAAGCTGAAGAATCGCGATTTGTCGCAGCCGAATGTCGATAATGAACAAGTGCAAAAGGAGATCCTCCGCCTTTACAAGGGCTCGCCCGAAGTCTCGATCCTTTTCGAATTGATGACTGACTTCGACGAAGGGTTGCAGGAGTGGCGTTACCGCCATATCAAGCTGGTAGAACGCACCATCGGCGCCAAAAAGGGAACGGGAGGATCGCCCGGTGTCCCGTTTCTCAAGGAATCGCTGTTCAAGCCGATCTTCCCCGACCTATGGGCGATTCGTCATGAAATGTAGCTGGCAAAATACAAGAGATGTCTCGGTCCGAGCCAGGCTGGCGTTTTTTCTCGACATAAAAAACCGCGCAATGTCTTTTCTGTCATTCCGAGCGTAGTCGAGGAATCTCTTATTATTTTGGAGGGGACGCGGTTAGTATTTTGAATCCGCATCGCCCGAATCGAACGCAACACGGTGATGTCAACCTAGCTGCGATAGGAAATAATCAGAGATGTCTCGGCTTCGCTCGACATGACAAATTGGAGATCAGGAATTTTGCGCGTTAAGAAACGCAAGTTTTGCTCATTTTCCCGATGAGAGTTCCTGTTTTGATGTTTCCTTGACTCGTATTCCGCTAACGTGCTCTACGATATCACACCGTCGCTTACGCCAGGGCTCTCGGTTTGGCCAGGCGACACGCCCCTGACCCGCGAAGTGCTGTTGGACATCGACGGCGGCGACAACGTCACCCTGTCCACGTTGCGCGCGACGGTGCATTTGGGCGCCCATGCGGATGGACCGAGCCATTACGGCAAAGAGGCGCCCGCGATCCACGAACGCGCAATCGATTATTATCTCGGCCAGTGTCAAGTGATCCAAATCGACGTTGCGCGCGCAACACGCATCACGGCGGAGATGTTTTTGGATGCGGTGAGGCAAGTTTCCACCGCCGACGGAATCAGTGTAACATCTCCCGGGGCGCGGCCGATCCACCTTTCACCGCGCGTGCTGTTCGCCACTGGCACGTACCCCGATCCGCAGAATTGGAATAGCGATTTCGCTGCGCTCTCGGTCGAGTTGATTGATTTCTTACATGATCGCGGGGTGATCACCATAGGAATCGATACACCCAGCGTCGATCTGTTTAACTCGAAAGATTTACCGGCGCATAACGCGATGTTGCGACATGATATGGCGATCCTGGAAGGATTGGTATTAAAGGATGTGCCCGAGGGAGTTTACGAGCTAATTGCACTCCCGCTGCCGTTGGTCGGCTTCGATGCGAGCCCGGTGCGAGCGGTTTTACGTTCGACTGGTGAGTAACGAATAGTTATCAACAAGAACACCGCATAAAAGTCGATCTCGGCCAGACGCTGAGATCAATAGGCTACCCAATCAAGCCAAGGAATTCACGCGCAGTTCCGGACAGCAGCTGCACTTTTTGTTTGGGAGAGAGCTCCTTCATCGATTCGATGAGTTTACCCGGATGCGCTTCGCCAAGAGGAAATGGATAGTCCGACCCGAACGCGACGCGATGCGCACCGAATAATTTGAGGAGCAGTCTCAACGCGTCGCGGTCATGGACAAGGGAGTCAACGTAGAACCGCGCCAGAGTATTTTTATGGGTTAGATAATTTCGGGGATTTGCGTTGTTCTCCATCGCGCAGAGATCAGGCCGGACATGGAAGGCATGTTCTATTCGCCCAATGGTAAACGGGAAGGCACCGCCGCCATGTGCAAAGGCCACGCGCATTGATGGGAAACGGTCGAAGACACCGCCGAACATCATGGAGCAGATCGCCAGCGATGTCTCGGCCGGCATCCCAACTAGCCACGGCAGCCAATAATCCGGCATGCGCTCCTTGCCAAGCATATCCCATGGATGAACGAAGATCGCCGCATCAAGCTGCTCTGCCACACTCCAGACGGATTGAAGGGACGCGTTGTCTAAATTTATAGTGTCGACTCGGCCCGTGAGCGGACTCGCATCCACATGGGTGCCGATCTGCGCGCCGCGCAGTCCCAAATCACGAATGCACCGTTCCAGTTCGCTTGCCGCCAGATCCGGATCTTGCAATGGGATCGTCGCCAAGCCGGCGAATCTCTTTGGATGACCCCGAACAATTTCGGCGATGTGATCATTAAGACGACGCGAGAGATCGAGAGCGTCGGCCGGTTTCGCCCAATAGCTGAACATTACCGGCACGGTCGAGAGCACTTGCATGGAGACACCGGCGCGATCGCATTCCTCGATACGCTGTTTCGGGTCCCAGGTATTGTCAGTGATCTCCCGGAAGACGCGGTCGCCGACCATCATGCGAGCGCAACACGGCTTGTAATGGTCCAGCCTAACAAATCCGCTATAGCCATATTTCGCATCCAGGTCAGGCCAATTGCGGGGAAGGATATGGGTGTGCAGGTCAATCTTCATGGGCGGCGTGGAAAGACCACGCGCTTACTGTTACAAAGTTGCGGTTACGTGGTTACAAATCCAGTGAGCACGGCGCGGTCGAATGATTGCGCTATGCCCCTTGAAACATTTTAACCTTTTTAACGATGTAACTCCTACAGGGATTTTACGGGCTCGGGCTTCTCGATCTTCTTGCCGCAGTTTTTGCAGGTGCGCCGTGCATCATCATTCCAGAATTCGAGCATAGCCCGGCTAAAATGCTGGACGATATCGGCACAGTCGAAGTGAATATCCTCCACGAGCGCTCCACAGTTATCACAGTAGAAGATTACATGCTCCTTCTCTCCCGGTGGACGGCGGCGCTCGACTACCACGCCAATAGTATCTGGCGGCCGCTGCGGCGAGTGCGGCACGTTTGGCGGGATGAAGAAAGTTTCGCCTTCGTGGACAATGTAATCCACGATCTCGTCGTCCTCCCGAATGCGCACCTTGATGTCGCCTTTGAGCTGATAGAAATACTCTTCCGAATCGACAAGATGAAAATCGTTGCGCGCGTTTGGACCGGCGATGACCATGACGAAGAAATCACGTCCGTCGTATAGATAGCGATTGCTCACCGGCGGCTTGAAGAGATGCCGATTTTCTTCAATCCAACGGTTTAGATTAATCGGCGGTTGCACAGCAGTCGCGACACCGATTCCTGACGATTTTGGCTTGGTAGCTGTAAGATTCGCGATCACGTAGCCTATTTCCGTCCTCAGGCAGCGTCAAACTAATCGAAGGAGCCAGCAAAATGATCGCGCCTTCGGGTTCTGAAAATGCTTACTTCATTCGCCCATGCAAGACCACGTCCACGAAGCGATGAAAATTTTCACCTGCGGCCGAGTATTTTTTGCCATCGCCGCAGCCCTAGCGCTGCCGAGTTGCGAGGAGTTGGCGGAGCAGCGATTTGGTGGCTTTTTACCAGGCGGGTCCACCGCTGGCGGTTATTGGCACGGTGACGACGTTTCGGGTCGCCCGAAGATTGTGGTGCACGTTTCCGAACAGCGCGCCTATTTCTACAGGGGCAAACGGCTGGTGGGAGTAAGCAGCGTTTCCACCGGCAAACGAGGCTTTGATACGCCGCCGGGCCATTATCACGTGATTGAGAAGGACAAGGATCATGTGTCGAGTGAATTTGGTGATTACGTCACCGCCGACGGTGAGGTTGTGAAATCGAACATCGATGTGCGAAAGGATTCTCAGCCCCAAGGGACCCATTTCGATGGCGCACGAATGCCCTACTTTTTGCGCTTCAACGGCGGCTACGGCATGCACGCCGGTTATGTTCCCCGATTCCGGGCGTCGCATGGCTGCATTCGGTTGCCTGCACGAATGGCGAGGCATTTCTACGAAAACGCGACGGAAGATACGCCGGTAATCGTGAAAGAATAAGCTAGCCGGGCGGCCAGCTCATCTGACGTTGTCCGAGGAGATGCACATGCAGATGTGGCACGCTTTCGCCCGCATCGGGCCCGCTGTTGATGACGACGCGAAAGCCGGTTTTCAAACCAAGTTTTTTTGCAACTTCGCTCGCGGCCAGCAGCAATTCGCCGAGCAGCTCGCGGTCGTTCGGGCCCGCATCGGCCAGTCGAGGAATGACGCGCTTCGGCACAATCAATACATGAACGGGCGCCTGCGGATTGACGTCTCTAAATGCAAG
>QHNB01000034.1 GCA_003217965.1 Verrucomicrobiota bacterium
GTTCAAAAAGACGCAGTGGTTGTCGATCCTGCCGAAAGGCCTCGAGAAAACGCGCGGTCTGTTTTCGCGCGAACCGGATGACTCGCATTTTCGTAATCATTACCGACCAGCTAAAAATGGAGCCGATGGCAAGAGTCAGGAGAACAACCTTGCCCGCAACGGTAGCGTGCTCAAAAGCGAAAAGGAGTCCGCCGCTTGCGAGAAAGTTCGAAAGCAAAAGCGGTGACAAGTTACCCTAAGTAATAACGAATTTCCGGAAAAGGAAAGCTCGTTACGGCTGCTTCCGCCTGGGAAAGGTCGGCCGGACTTTTGCAACGACAATGAATCCGATCCCGATTGCAATCAGAAAAAACGAGAGAAATTGGCCGCGGGTGAATGGGCCGACGAGCGGCGCGTCCGGTTCCCGGAAGTTTTCGACAATGATCCGGAAGATCGCGTAGCAAATGAAAAAGAGTCCAGTCAACACGCCGTTTGGCTGTCGCATTCGGGTGCGCACGAACCACAGGATGCCGAAGAGAACGATCCCTTCGAGAAAGGCCTCATAAAGCTGCGATGGATGGCGGGGCGTTAAAATCCGGCGAAGAGTGTCGGTTAGTTGTGGATGGTGCCGAGCGGCCTCGATAATTAACTCAGGATCGTTAAGCGACGGATCAATTTTCGAGCAAATCGCGACTGCCTTTTCTGCTTCCACCGCATTTTCGAGCAGCTCTTTCGGGAACTGCATTGCCCACGAAGCATTTGTCGACCGGCCATACAGCTCGCCATTGATAAAATTGGCGCACCGGCCAAAAAACAACCCAATCGGCGCCGCGATCACGAGGGCGTCACCAAGGTTCATCCAGGAGAGCTTGTGCCGGTGCGCGTAATAAAGACTGAATAGCAAAATACCAATCATCCCGCCGTGACTCGCCATTCCGCCTTCCCATACGCGCAAGAGCGAGAGCGGTTCGCGTAACATCTGCGGTTTGTAAAAAAGCGCGTAACCAAGACGGCCGCCCAGCAACACACCGAAGAGAGCTGTCCAGGTAACGAAATCGCTTACCCGATTGGGCGAGAGATCGCAATAACCGCGCGCGGACAAGGCGCGCACTATGAGGAAGGCGGAGACGAAGGCGAGGACGTAGGCGAAGCCGTACCAACGCGGCCCAACACTATCCCAAAGCCGCAAAATGAACGGATCGAAGTTGTCGACGAAATACGAAAGCATTGAGCCGCGAAATTATGCTGCCGTTGTGAATTAAGTCGAGGAACTGGTCGTCAAAGAGCAGCACGCCGCTGTCATCCCGAGCGCCGAATGCTTTCGGTGCGACCGCCCTCACCAAAGCTATCGGGTTTCGAAAGATCTTTTTGAATCCGCTCAGGATGCGGGGCTCCGCGTGCGCTTGTGCTCTTTCGTGCCGACGCGCAACACGCTCTTCAGGAATGGAGCGGTCCTGCTGATGCGGTTTCTCGCGACTTGCTCGGGGGTGCCGGTGGCCACGATCTCACCACCCGCATCTCCCGCTTCCGGCCCGAGGTCGACTAAATAATCCGCTTCCGCGATGACGCTGAGATTATGTTCGATCACGATGACCGTATGGCCGTCGTCGACGAGCCGATGCAGCAATTTGAGCAAGAGCTCGACGTCAGCCATATGCAATCCAATCGTCGGCTCTTCCAGCAGATACAGAGTCGATTTCGGCTTCCGCATCTTGCGAAGGCGTTCGTTTTGGGCGCGGCCGATTCCTCGTGTCAATTCCGTCGCCAGTTTCAATCGTTGCGCTTCGCCGCCGCTCAGAGTTGGGCTGGGCTGTCCTAATTTTAGATAACCAAGTCCGGTATCGACCAAGAGCGAGAGCGAGCGCGCAATTTTGGGATTCGCTTTAAAAAATCCAGCCGCTTCTTCGATCGTCATCTCCATCACATCGCCGATCGATTTTTCGTTGTAGAGAACTTCGAGCGTTTGCGCGTTGTAACGTTTACCCCGGCAATCCTCGCACGGCACATAACTGCTCGGCAAAAAATTCATCTCCAACTTAATTACCCCCTGGCCGGCACACGTTTCGCAGCGACCACCATCAGAATTGAAGGAAAACCGGCTTGCATTGTAGCCGCGCACACGCGCCACCGGCAGCTGGGCATACAGATTCCGGATCTCGTCGAATACTTTAATGTAAGTCGCAGGCGTGGAGCGGGAAGTTTTCCCGATAGGCGATTGATCCACCTCGTAGACCGCATCGATCGCCTCAATTCCGCCGACTTGCTCGAACAATTCACCAGCCCGTTGCCGTTTCCGGTTTAATTGCTCGCG
Organism: Verrucomicrobiota bacterium; assembly: GCA_003217965.1. Taxonomy (GTDB): domain Bacteria; phylum Verrucomicrobiota; class Verrucomicrobiia; order Chthoniobacterales; family UBA10450; genus AV69. The sequence continues at coordinate 2,291 of QHNB01000034.1, forward strand.
AACAGCCGGCAACAGCACCTCCTCCATCAAGGTCGACTTGCCGCTCCCGGAAATTCCGGTGATGACCGATAATCGCCCCACCGGAAATTCTACGTCGACATTTTTCAGATTGTTGGCGCGCCCGCCACGGATCGCGATCCAATTCCGAACCTCTTGCAGTGACCGGCGCGTTTTCCGGGTCGGATGACAGAGAGGGGATTTGAGGCAGCGCCCAGTTTCCGAAGTGGCTGCGCGCTCGATTTGCGAGACCGTGCCGCTGGCGACCACTTCGCCGCCGTGGATTCCGGCCCGTGGACCTAAATCGATAATGTAATCGGCACGGCGCATCGTTTCCTCATCGTGCTCAACCACAACAAGCGAATTTCCTTTTCGTCGCAGCGCGCTCAGAGTCTCGAGCAACCGCAAATTATCGCGTGGATGCAATCCGATCGTCGGTTCGTCCAACACGTAGAGAACGCCTCGCAGATTTGACCCGAGTTGAGCCGCCAGACGGATGCGTTGCGATTCGCCTCCGCTCAAAGTTTTTGCGGACCGTCCCAAGGAGAGATAACCGAGCCCGACGTTTTCCATGAATCGCAAGCGCTGTTCGATTTCCGGAATCAATTCCGATGCGACCCGCTGGTGTGTGCCGCGGAATTTTAACTTCGCAATTTGCTTCGCGGCTCGCGCTGCAGAAAGACCAGTGAAATGATCGATCGTGAACCCTTGAACCCGGACATGACGAGCAACTGCGTTGAGGCGGGAACCGTGACAGCCAGGGCATTCTTGCGCTTCAGCTTCATCGATCCATTCCGACTCACGCTCCGCTGCGAGCTCGTTTTCTAAAACGGATTCGCCATCGTTTGCCTCGCCGGTTTGCAGGGAGGGATTCCAGATTTCGCCAAAGCCCCCGCATTCCTGACACGCGCCGTGCGGCGAATTAAATGAGAATAAACGGGGATCGAGTTCCTCAAATGCCCGTCCGCAGCCAGGGCAGCTCATTTCCGTCGACATCACTGTCAGTCGTTGTCTGTCATCAAGCAGATGTGCGGTCCCCCGACCGATCCCGAGCGCGCGCTCGGTCAAGTTACGAGCTTTCGCAATTCGTTTGGCATCGATCACTCCGACCACAACATCAATCGTGTGTTCTTTGAAGCGCTCGAGTTTGCGAAATTGCACGACCGGAGTCAGCGCCCCGTCCACGAGCAAAGTGTCAAACCCATTCCGTTCGGCCCAGCGCGCGACGTCGCTGTGAAAACCTTTGCGCGCTTTGACCAGAGGCGCGAGGACCTTGAGCTGTCCGCGCTTCGCCGCCGCCTCGACCTGTTTTACGATTGCGGCGAGGCTTTGTTTTTCGACCGGCAAATCGCAGTCCGGGCAAAACTGCGTGCCCGTTTTCGCGAAGAGCAACCGCAGGAAATGGTAAACCTCCGTCACCGTGGCAACGGTTGATTTTCCGCCACCTCGCGTCACCCGTTGTTCAATTGCAACACTGGGCGGCAATCCTTCGACTAGATCGACATCAGGTTTTTCGAGCTGCTCGGCGAACTGTCGTGCGTAGGGAGACAGACTGTCGAGAAAACGGCGCTGTCCCTCGGAAAATAAGATATCGAAAGCGAGCGTCGATTTTCCCGATCCACTCAGGCCGGTAATGACCACTATTTGATCGCGCGGAATTGCGACATCAATATTTTTCAAATTGTGTTCGCGCGCGCCATGGACCGCGATGGCACCGTTGGTGCCATTAGTCAGATACCGCGGCGCAGTTTCCGCAGCTCGCGCCGATTCGACATTGTCATCCTCAGCGTGAGCGAAGGATCTCTCGAATTCTTGTGAACCTTTGTGAGATCCCTCGCCGTCTCCGCGGCTCGAGATGACAGAGAAGCGGGCCGATTTCGCGAACATCCCCTTCAAAAATTTGCCGGTGTGGGAGTGCTCGTTTTGCGCGATTCCTTCCGGCGTTCCAACGGCTACGATTTCCCCGCCTTCATCACCAGCCTCGGGTCCGAGATCGATGATCCAATCGG
>QHNB01000035.1 GCA_003217965.1 Verrucomicrobiota bacterium
GCATTGGCAATGCGGGTCAGAAAGCGGTGAACCAGCCGCCGACCCGAAGACGGCACAATCGCGCTACGCAGTAATGCTCGTTTCGAGAGACTGGCCAATCAAGTCACACCGCCGCATTTGGAGTAGGCGAGCTCAGCGTTTGGCTACGGCAATAATGGAAGCTGCCTTGGGAATGGCGAAGGAATCGCCCTTGGCGTACTGTTTCACCTTATCTTCGATCGCTGCCTGAATCGCCCTGAGCCTGTGTGCTGACTGAGCTGCGAGAAAGCCCGCGGTGCGAACTCCGGCGCTTAGCTCCGCCTCAAATGGATAGCTTGGGGTTGGAACTATCCATTCAATCCGATGAATGGCATGAGTCATGGAAGCCCCGTTAAAACCGGCGCGCTCCATTGCCTGCCGGAAATCTTTCTTAGTCTTGTACAAGTAGTAGGGCGGGCCGGAGGGAAGCTTCACCGCTAAATCGGCATGCGCATCGATTGCGTCATCAATGAGCTGGGCGTAGGGATTGTCCGCCGCCTCCGCCCAAACGGTGAAACCGAATCTGCCGCCGCGCTTTAAGACACGACAAGCCTCGGCGCATGCTCGCTCTGGGTCAGATAAATGCAGGAGGGCAAAGTTTGCCAGGACGCGATCAAAGCTGGAATCCTGGAAAGGAAGACTCTGCGCGTCGCCTTCACGAAACTCAATGCCAGGGAACATCCTCTTGGCGATGGAGACCATTTGCTTGGAAAAATCCAGTCCTGTTGGTACTGCCCCCCGCTGCCTTGCCGCCGCCGCTACATATCCAGGCCCCGAACCGACATCTAAGACAGACATTCCGGCCGAGACTTCGGCGGCTTCAAGTAACGGTGGTATAAATTGACGCGTTGATTGGGCCCAGACCGAATCATATTTGTCGGCGACACGCTGCCAACCTTCATGCTCGAATTGGGTGAACTCGTCCTTCGCTGCACTCATCGTTCAATCCTGCTCGCTTGTAGCGGCGGTCTACCCGTCGCGCCGTAGTGACACGAAGCCGGATGACTGGCACCGCCGCTATAGGGATTTAGTTCAACGCGAAAACTTCGACTAACGCTAAGCCACTGGTATCACCCACCCCGCTTACTATGGCGGTATAGTTACCCGGTGGGAGAGTGGTGACGATGGCTGACTCAGCATCGTTGGAAGGTTGGAGTCCGGTGGCGATAATGTCGGCTTGCTGATCGCTGCGCCAATCATCATTGATAAGAATCCTGATGCCTTGTGAATTGAATAGCGACAGGATCGGGTTCTGCAGCACGTTTGTCAGGTTGATTGGCGGGTTGCTCAGGCTCGGACCGATGGCGCGCACGATCACTTTTTCCGGATCGGTGCCGACAATAACAAAACCGCCAATCATGACGTTGTCGCCAGTTTGCACGAAGGCGCGCGTGGAAATGTTACCCAGTTTGGACGCTGGGGTTGGTTGGGGTGTCGACGACGGTTGCAATTCGAAGGCGCCGATGTCTGTGCCATCTCCGCCGGCGGCGTTTGGAACGTTGGGATCGTTGAAGGTGCGGGCGAAGCCTGTGCCGCGCTGATCTGTTGTCAACGTGCCCGTTAGAGCAGCGCTCGTACCTTTGTCAATTGCCGGGCTGCCGAAAAGGAGCGCGATGGTTTTGGTTGGGCCACCGTTGTCTTTCAAGCCATTGGGGTCGAGCTTCGGATCAACCGGCGATGCGCTCGTGCCGACGATGTCGTTGTTGGCGTTCGGGTTTCCGGCGGGAAAACTCGTCGCCGCGCCGTCGTTCTTACCGATCAGGTTAAAGCCCTGTGAAGTAAAAGTCCCATTAATGTCTGGCACCGGTGACCCAGCCGTGTTCAAGGCGACAATGCTGCTCTTGATATTCACTGCTCCCTGGCTGTTGACAATGCCGCCGCCGTTGGTGCCAGAATTACTGTTGAACGTGCTATTGGTGATGCTGAATGTGCCGTGGTTGTTGAAAACGCCGCCGCCGCCGGCGCTGCTGCCGTTCGCAGAATTACTGCTGAGCGTACTGTTGGTGACAATCACGGTGCCACCTTGGATGAACATGCCGCCGCCGGTGCCAGCGTTGCCAATGGCAAAATTATCGCTGAGTGTGCTGTTGGTGACAGTCAGTGTGCCGGCGCTGTTGTTGAAAATGCCGCCCCCGTTGAAGGAAACAGAGTTTTTGCTGATCGTGCTGTTGGTGACGTTCACTGTGGCGCTGTTGAAAATGCCACCGCCGGCGTTCGTAGCAGAATTACCGCTGATCGTACTGTTGGTGATGTTCACTGTGCCGTTGTTTTCAATGCCGCCGCCAGTGATAATCGCAGAACTATTACTGAGCACGCTGTTGGTGAAGTTGACTGTGCCGTTGTCGTTGTAAATCCCGCCGCCAGTGCTGACATTGCCGAAGGCAAAATTACTGCTAAGTGTGCTGTTCGTGACGTTAATTGTGCCCGTGCTGTTGTTAGAAATGCCGCCGCCGCTGTTAGGAGCTCGGTTGGATGAGAGAGTGCTGTCGGTGACGTTGACTGTGCCGGCATTGACGTTCTGAATGCTACCGCCGTTGCCAGTGTCGGCTATTCCATGGGCGATAGTCAGGCCAGAGAAGATCACTGTGCCTGTGGTGGTCACGTTAAAGATGCGGAAGTTGGTTGAGGCCGAGAAAGCGCGCTGAACGGTCAGCTTGCCCGCGCCGGGGCCAGTGATGGTAACGCCCTCGCTTATATCATCCAGCGCCTTCGTCAGGTTGATGGTCCAGGATACCCCGTTGTAGCCAGGATCACTCGTGGAAAGCCTGAAGTTAATGGTGTCGTCGCCGGCAAAAGCGTTCGCTGTCTGGATGGCCGCCCTGAGTGTGCACTGCCCATTTCCAGGCGCGGTTTCACAGACCGGTATCCTGCTTGGGAACCTATCGGCGTCGAGGGTGCTGTTGACGGCGATGATATCTGCCCGCGACCACGGCGAACCGAGCAACAGCGCGCTTCCTATCGCAACCAGCCCGAAGCTGCGGAAGCGAGACGAAGCATGCGTCTTCATTGGACGAGGGGGATTGCCTTTTTACCAGCCGATCGGTGTCGATAGCAATCTCATTTTGCTGTCTCTGCGGAGAAAGCCCGAACTACGAAGCAGAGATCTAATCCGGAACGCAGGAAATCGGGAACACAAAAAGGCTGAGCTGCAAACGACTAAGGAAACCGGTGAGCTAACTTTCCGCGCGAGGGATACGTCGCCGACAGGTTTGTAGCGGCGGTCTCCCTTGGCACGAAGGCGGATGACCGCCGGAACCTACCGCCACATCGGCGGTGAGACACCGCCGCTACAAAGGGATTTAGTTCAGACCGTAGACTTCCACTAGCGCGACTCCAGTCGTATTATTTACGCCTTGCACAATCGCGGTGTAATTTCCCGGCAGAAGAGTAGTAATAATGACTGATTCAGCATTGTCCGACGGCTGCAATCCAGTAGCGATGATCTCGTCGCGCTGGTCGCTTTGCCAGTCATCGTTGAATTGGACTCTGGTTCCCTGATCATTGAAAAGACCCAAGCTCGGGTTCTGCAGCACATTGGCAAGGTTGATTGGCGAACTAGCCAAGCTCGGTCCGATCGCGCGCACTACCACCTTGTCACTGACGGCACCGCTGATGACGAAACCTCCGATCAGGACGCTATCGCCCGTTTCCACCAAACCTCGAGTGGAGATATTGCTCAGTTTGCTCACCGGGTTGCTGTCCAGATCAAAAACTTCAACCAGGCCGATGCCAGTGCCATTGTTCATTCCACTGACAATGGCGGTATAGGCGCCGGGAGCGAGTGAAATAAGAATAGCCGATTCCAAATTATTCGTAGGTTGTAAAGCGGTTGGAATGGACTGGGCGTTTGACGCGTCAGCCCAGTTATCGCTAAATCCGATCCTTTGCTGGCTGGAATTGAAGACCGAGAGGGTGGGGTCTTGTAATGTCCCGGTCAGATTGATAGGAGGATTGCTTAAGCTGGGCCCGATAGCACGCAGAAGCACGGTCTTGTTTGCGGTGCCAGTAATAATAAAGCCACCGATCATGACGTTGTCACCCGTGCCGACCAAGCCGCGCGTGGAAATGTTCAGAAGCTGACTCGGCGGCGGATTATTGTTAACAATCGTGCCGGTGCCTTGACTCTTTGCAATCGGGGTGTTGCCAGCGTTGCTTAGGTTGACAAAAAAGGTCTCGGTCGGATCGAACGCTGCGTCGGCGTTGACCAACACGGTAACGGTCTTTGAGGTCTCGCCGGGATTGAAGGTAAGCGTGCCACTAGCGGCTTGGTAGTCTCCGCCGGCGGTGGCGGTGCCGTCTGCCGTCGCATAATTGACCGTGATCGGTTGTGCGCTTGCCATCGAGAGGCTGACGGTGAAGACGGCAGAGGTGGTGCCGCTGCTGCTTTGCGTCACCGTCACGTCGTCGATGGACAGGACGGGTTGCAACTCGAATGCGCCCATGTCGGAACCCCCTCCGGCCGGGTATGGACGTGGAAAGCCGCGTTGGTCGATCATAAGGGGATTCCCGAGGTCGTCGGTGGCGCCAGCGGGGGCGGCGGTGTCAATCGCGGGACTGCCGGGCAGCAGCGCATGGGTTTGAGTCGGGCCGCCGTTGTTTTGCAGCGGTCCCAGGAGCGGGTCCTG
>QHNB01000036.1 GCA_003217965.1 Verrucomicrobiota bacterium
AACACCTGGGACGATGAGTCCGAATTCCGACGCGCCATTCTGCAGATAGTTGATCGCCTGCCAGAATTCGCTCTCGCTGATGTCATGCTTTTCGATCAGCGACATGGTGCTTTCAAGGAAGGCACGCATGATCGCCTTCAGACGGGCATTGCCGCCAGCTTCGCCAATGCCGCTGGCACGGTCAAGCAGGGTTTGAACTTCCTTTGATGCTACCAGGTTCGTCATTTGGATACCTCCCATGGACGATAGGAAACGGCGAAGGATCGTCAAGGACCAAGGGCCTCGTCCGACGTGCGGCCTAACGAGTATTGTGTGAAAGTTCGCAATTAAAGGCGAACATTTTTTCGTATAACACCGGATCGGGGGTTATTAGAGGAGGCAGCCGGTAACGGTTCGTTCTCGTCCAGAAGGCTCCGGACGCCCAGGCCCGGTTTGTTTAGCACGTGCGTGTAAATCATCGTGGTCGAGACATCCTTATGCCCGAGCAATTCCTGAACCGTGCGAATATCATATCCGCTCTCGATCAGATGCGTGGCAAAGCTGTGCCGGAAAGTGTGGCAGCTGGCTGCCTTGGCCACGCCAGCAGCAAGCACGGCCTGTTTGACCGCGTTTTGAAGATTTTTTTCACCGACGTGATGCCGTCGAATTTCGCCTGAGCGCGGGTCGATCGAAGGCTTGGCCGCAGGAAAAACATATTGCCAGCGCCAGTCGCGGGCGGCGTTCGGATATTTCCGACGCAAGCCATGTGGCAGATAAACCGCACCGCCGCCGCGAGCGAGGTCCCGCTCGTGCAGTAGTTTCACACGCTCGAGCTGAGCTTTGAGAGCTTGTTTGAGTTGTTTGGGAAGCAGGGTCACCCGCTCGCGCATGCCTTTGCCGTCGCGAACTGTGATCTGGTTGTAGCCGAAATCGACATCTTTTATCCGAAGACGGAGCGCTTCCATCAGGCGCAGGCCGCTTCCGTAAAGAACCTCCGTCATGAGACGGTAGTCGCCGCTCAAATGCGCCATGACAGCGCGCTCTTCGTCGCGAGTAAAGACGACCGGAAGCTTGGCTGGTCGGCGGACACGTTCGACGCCAGCGATGAAGTTGAGCTTTCGCTCGAGGACTTGCTGAAAAAGAAATAGCAGCGCGCTGAAAGCCTGGTTCTGAGTAGCGGCAGCGACATGCTGATCGATGGCCAAGTGGCTAAGGAAGGCTGCGATGTCATCTTCCCCCATGGTTTCAGGATGCCGTTTGCCGTGGAACAGGATGAAGCGGCGTATCCAATCGATGTAGATTTGCTCCGTCCGAAGGCTGTAATGCTTGACCCGGAGCAGTCTCGAAAACCTTGGTCTGAGAAAGGGCCGGATGCACAACGCGAAGCCTTTCAAAAACGCCCAGTGACGACAAGCCAGAAGCTCAATAAAAACGGAAGTGAAAAAATCCGAGCTCGCTGAACGAGTCCGAGGGATTCACGTCATCGGTCTAACGAGAATTCGGGCTGAAAAACCTGCCATTAAAGGCAGATAAAATCTGTCTAATCCGCTGGCCAATCAAACTGCCGCCCTTGGTCGGCCTTCCAAATAGGAGGCTATAGCGTGCCAATCCTACGGCAGAGCGCCTGCTTCGAGAAGGCCAAAATAGGATGGAGGGTAAGCAGAGGTTAAAATGGTCAGAGATGTCTCGGGTCCGAGCCGGACTGGCAATTTTTCGCTCGATCCGCCACAAGGACGGATTCGCCGTGGCGAAGATGACAAAGGAACTTCGGCGGTCCTGTTCGACTCTGCTCAGGCAGGCTCCGACCGTCGCTACAGATGTTCCGCTGAGGACAGCGGACGCTACAAGAATTGCCTGCTGTAGTATGCGCTGTCCCCAGCGCATGTTAATCTTCCGGTGAGGACCCTGCCGCTGAGGACAGCGGCAGCTACAACGGGGGACTCCGAAAGCGTTCGCCCTCCATGGTGGGCAGGCCGAGCAGGCAAGCGGCAGCTACAACTTGCTGTTATGCCCCAGGCAGCTACAACTTGCCGCCGACACGGCGGCCACTACAGGATCAGACGTCAGAAGTCACAGTCGATTCGACTTTGGGGGCGATGGCGCGAAGGTACGGAGAACACGACAGAGCGCGTCCCTCCAAGAATGCTATGAAAGCGAAAGTATTCGGTCAGCATGATGAAGCGACGATCAAGCAGATCGAGACCTGCATCGAGGCGGGCGGAGAGCGCGGGGTGCTTTGCGCGGATGGACACAAAGGTTATGCGCAGCCAATCGGCGGCGTTGTTGCTTACAAGCATAAGATTTCCCTCTCTGGTGTCGGGTTCGACATCGCTTGCGGAAACCTTGCGATTCTAACCGATGCGAAGCGGGAGCAGATCGCGCCACGGATCAAATCGATCATGGATGATGTTGTGCGCCAGATTTCGTTTGGCATCGGTCAAAAATCGAAAACGCGCATCGATCACGAGTTATTCGACAATGAAGCCTGGAAGATCGCGCCGTTGGCGAACTTGAAAGAGATGGCTCGCAATCAGCTCGGCACCGTAGGTGGCGGAAATCATTACGTCGATATTTTTGCGGATGAGCTTGGGCGAATTTGGGTGGGCGTGCATTTCGGGTCGCGCGGGCTCGGACATAAAACGGCGACCCACTTTCTGAAGGCAGCTGGGGGCAAAGATGGAATGGACGTCCCGCCAACGGTGGTGCCGGTGAGCTCGGAGATCGGTTCAGATTATCTCGCCGGGATGACATTGGCCGGTCGCTATGCTTATGCTGGGCGCGAAGCGGTCGCGCGACATGTGGTACGCGCGATCCTGGGCGCACAGATCGTGCAGGAAGTGCACAATCATCATAACTTTGCCTGGCGCGAGAAACATAATGGCGAGGACTTTTGGGTTGTGCGCAAGGGGGCGACGCCGGCGTTTCCGGGCCAGCGCGGATTCGTCGGTGGCAGCATGGGCGATGATGCGGTGATTATCGAAGGGATCGACTCAAGCGAATCGCGGGAGGCGCTTTTCTCCACGGTTCATGGAGCGGGCCGGATCATGTCGCGGACGGCAGCGAAAGGAAGATTCGAGAAAGTGGGGAACAAGAGGATCCGGCGTGATGGGCTGGTCCGGCACGATGAGATGATGAAATGGATTGCTGATCGCGGAGTGGAGTTGCGCGGCGGCGATGTCGATGAAGCTCCGCAAGCGTATCGGCGTTTGCCCGATGTACTGGCGGCGCACGCGGGGACGATCCGGGTGTTGCATACGTTGCGTCCACTAGGCGTGGCCATGGCTGGGCGCGATATTGTTGATCCGTACAAAGATTAGGTTCTGCCGCCGGGACGGCGGCAGCTACAGCCGAGGCAAGCGGCAGCTAGAACGCTTATTGATTAGCCCTCACCCTACCCTCTCCCAGAGGGAGAGGCGCACGCGCAGCGGCGGTGAGGGAATGATGCGCCCCAGCCCTGCAAAGGGCTCCGGACGCTACGAGAACTGCCTGCTGTAGTGTACGCTGTCCCCAGCGCATGTTATTCTACCCTCGAAGAGTCTGCCGCTGAGGACAGCGGCAGCTACAAGCTTTGAGCTTGTTTGTGCGGTAAAGATTCTCTAAACATCGCCGCATGAACTGGCTAGCCATTCTGTGCGCGGGAGCAGCCTACTGGATTCTGGGCGCGCTCTGGTATTCGAAGTTGTTTAGCAAGCCTTGGGTGCAGGCGATCGATCAACACGGGATCAAATTACAGCCGGGCGGGATGGCGATGAAGCTGATCGTCACCTTTATCGCGAACCTCATCGCTGCAATCGTGCTCGGGAGATTATTCCATCAGTTGGGAGTCATCGACGTTCTGCGTGGAATTAAAATTGGTGCCGCGGTGGGCGTCGGATTTTCCGCAACAGCTCTGACGATGAATTACGTCTGGCAATCACCGCCGCCGAAACTCTGGGCGATCGATACCGGCTTTCACATCGTCGGGTGCATATTGATGGGCGCGATCTTATCGGCTTGGCCGTAAGCTGCTTTAGGCTAACGCACGTATGCCATTAGGGAGAAGGGGACTGGCACAAATTTAGCAACGATTTTTACGTATCGTTGTTAGATACACAGGTTATCTAGGTTCCGCATTGAAACGTTCGCTTACTACGATCGCGCTGTGCTCGATCGCCTCCGTCGCCCTGAGCCAGCAAGGGCAAAAAGGACCGGCCATGGATCGCGCCAAACTTCCTCCGAACCTTCGCAATCTTCCGCTGGAGCGGTTGTCCTCCGGGGCGCTGATGCTCCTCAATCGCGACGACAATCTTGTGCTGCCTCCTCGCCCGGCGACGACACCGAAAGGCGGAACCACGACGGAGGAGCAAGTAACGGGGCCGGTGATGCTCGATCCGCGTGTTGGACCAAATATTCGATTAGGCGATGACCCAGCGGCGCTGCCAGCTACTATGCGGGCGCAAGCGGAGCCGGATATTGCTCGAGCGATTGGCGATAATAATTTTCTCGCGGCTGTTTTCCAGGAAGGGCGGTTTGCCACAGACGGCGGGGCCGTCGATTGCGGCTATTCGATTTCGCATGACAGCGGCTTGACCTGGACGCGTGCTCTTATCCCGAATCTGACAATGACATCCGGTGGCCCCTATTT
>QHNB01000037.1 GCA_003217965.1 Verrucomicrobiota bacterium
CGAGCCATTTAATTGAACGAAGGAAAATCTCCGCTGGGCCTTATCTAGGCCGAGCTGCTCGACCAGTCGGCCGATCGAGATCAACACCATCGGTTCGTTTTTCCAATCGTGACTCTCAAGTAGGGCGGACAACACAAAATCGTCCGGTTGCCAATGTTTGCCGGCGCGATCGCTATAACCGGAGCGCCCAGTGATTTTGATCAATATCTCACGGGCGAATGTATCGAGCGGTTTGCGACGGCCCCCATCCTGAATTGCGAGAAGGCCAAATTGTTTGAAATCGAGCGGTGTGGTCTCCGCCACCTCGGCCAGAACATCTCCGGCGCAGAACGCGAGCGCAATCGCGGCAAGCGCGGTAACTCGAATGTTCACGACACAATTTAAGAGACGGAGCGCCGTTGCTCAATGGTGAAGAGTTCGCGCTCGAAAATCCGGCCAGCGGCGATTAAAATCGCGAATGCGCAATTTCCTGGCAGATGTCGTGTTCAGCGTTCGGATCTTGCGGAAATCGCCCCTGTTTTCTATCACCGTTATCTTAGTGCTGGCGCTTGCGATCGGGGCGAATTCGGCCGTATTCAGCATCATCGACGCCGTTTTGTTGCGGGCGCTGCCTTTCCGCGATCCCGACCGGCTCGTCATGATTTGGGAGAAGAATCCGGCACTGGGCTCCTCCATCGGAGAGCGCGTTCCAGCGGCATACGCGAATTTTCGGGAATGGGTGAAACGTGCTATCCAATTCGAAGCAATCGGCGGATTCGAGGATGCGAATCTTAACCTGACTAGCGGCGCCGAACCGGAACGCATCGAGGGGGCTCGCGCTTCACCCAATCTGTTCGACCTCCTGGGAGTTGTGCCTCGTCTGGGCACAACTTTCGCATCGGCAGCAAACGATCCATTGCGTGCGCACGCGGTAATTTTGAGTGATTCGTTTTTCCAATCGCACTTTGCCGGAGATCGGTCTGTCCTCGGCCGCACACTGACAATGAGCGATCTGGTTTACACCGTTGTCGGTGTGCTCCCGCCCGATTTTCATTTGCCCGCGACGCGTGAGGGACAGGAGCAGCGCAAACCGGATTTGTGGGTTCCCTACGATCCGAGCGCCCAAAACGATCCGGTGGAATTGAATCGCCGAAAGATGCAGGTATTTGGGCGGCTCAAGCCCAACGTAACGCTGGCGCAGGCGCGGGAGGAGATGAACTCGATCGGTCGCGCCCTGGCGAGTGAAGACGCAATCCTGAACGCCGGTTTTGGTGTGAATCTGTTTCCAGTCTACGTCGAGGATATTGGTAAAGAACAGCGACGAAATTTGTTCGTGCTTTTCGGGGCGGTGGGGTTGGTGTTACTGATTGGCTGCGCCAACGTCGCAAATCTGATGCTGGCACGGGCGAGTGCGCGAACCCGTGAAATGGCGATTCGGAAAGCGCTCGGTGCGCCCCGTGGCCGATTAGTTTCCCAATTGCTGACAGAAAGCCTCGTTCTTTCCATCGCCGGAGCGGTGCTCGGTCTCGGCTTTGCCCATTACGCGATTAAAACAGTCATTGCGCTTAAGCCAGCCGGCATTAACCGTCCCGAGCAAATTCAACTCGGGCTGCCAGTGTTCTTGTTTACGGCGGTTATTTGCGGATTCGCCAGCGTACTTTTTGGAGTCATTCCTGCCCTTCGAGCGGCCCGCGCCGACGTCAATGCGTTAATCAATCAAACCCGTGGCGTCCAATCCGATGTTTCACGCGGAAAAATTCGCCAAATACTTGTCGCTTCGGAAGTGGCGCTCGCCTGCATTTTGCTGCTGGGCGCAGCGTTCATGATGAAAAGCTTGGTTGCCGTGATTCGCATCGATCCCGGCTTTCGACCCGATCATCTGCTGACGATGAAGTTCAGCTTGCCCGAATCACGTTACAAAAATAACGAACAGATCGCGGCGTTCTGTCGGCAGGCGCTGGATCGAGTTTCCGCACTGCCCAATGTGAAAAGCGCCAGCTTCTCCGATGGGCTGCCGCTGACGCGAATTCGAATGACGCGGTTTGTGGTCGATGATCGGCCGCCGCCTCCTTCGGGCAGCGAATTGACGGCGGATATGCGAGGGATTTTCACACCGGATTACTTGAACGCGGTTGGTTTGCATCTCATCGCCGGTCGAAATTTCACCGCTACCGAGATCGCCGACAAACAGCCGGTCATTCTGATTAACCAAACACTCGCAGGCCAGTTATGGCCTAATGAAAATGCAGTTGGGAAACGGATTCGGAGCGTAGCGACGAAAGCGGCGACCAAGCCGATCACCTCTACGGTTATTGGTGTCGTTGCGGATACGCATCAGATTTCGCTCGAAGCTGCGCCTCGCCCGGAAATCACCAAGCCGATGATGGATTACACGCAGCTCACCCTTGCCATCCGAACGAATGGCGTTCCGGAATCGGTTATCTCGTCGGTGAAGTCCCAAATTTGGACGGTGGACAAAAATCTGCCGGTGTTTGAGGTGCAAACGATGGAGCAGGTCATCGATTCGAGCACGAGCCAGCGGCGATTCGAGTCGTTCGTCTTAGGCATTTTTGCCGGGCTAGCGTTAATCCTTGCCTCAATCGGACTCTATGGGGTGCTGGCGTCGCTCGTCGTGCAGCGTAGGAACGAGATCGGAATTCGAATTGCTCTCGGCGCGGAGTCGAAACATGTAATGCGCCTCATCCTTGGTGAAGGTTTTCAGATGGTTGTGTTCGGTCTCGTGATTGGAATTGCTGGCGGCATCGCGCTTTCCCGTCTCCTAGCAAGTCTGTTTTTTGGAATCAGCTCGACCAATCCGATAACCTATCTGGAGATTGCGCTTTTGATGCTGTTCGTCGCGGCCGTCGCCTGCGCCTTGCCGGCCTGGCGGGCTTTGCGAATCAATCCGGTCGAGGCCTTGCGCTACGAATAATGAGCGAGGAAGGCGGTAGACCATTCTTCAAACATGTCGGACGATGGATCGCTGAGCTCCTGCTCGTTTTCCTCGGCGCGTATGCGGCGTTTTGGTTGAACAATTACCAGCAGCATCGACAGGACGCGAAACGCCATGATCAAATCCTCGCGTCCCTGGAGCAGCTATTAAACGAAGGCATAGATAACGCGAAAACGCTGGGAGCAAAGGAAGATCGGATCGTTGCTGAGTTTCAACAAGCGCTTCAGGCCGGTGAAATGCCGCCGCTGCGCTCCTTTAGGTTCACAACCGACTACAATCCGAGCGACATCGCAACCCTTCTCCAATCCGGCGGCGTCGAACTGCTCGATGTGAAAACGCTTACTGTTTTGCGCCAGCTCGAATCGGTCATTCGCTGGGGCTTAAGCCGCATGGCCCACTACCAGAAATTAAGCGATGAACTGATTGTACCGAATCTCGACCAGGACATTTCCTTTTTTTACGATCCACCCACCAAGAAAACGATTCGAGATTTATCCCGAGGCTCTGCAAACAGAACTGAATTTCTTTCGGGAGCTGGAAAAAGCAGAAACAGAGTTACTTAAGCAAATTCAAGTCGAACGACAGCGCCGCTGACATGAGCTGGATGAACCGAATCTTCGCATCTGTTGTGTTGATTATCGCCGGCGGTGTGTGCTCAGGCGCAGCCGATTATCCTGCTCCGGCAGAAGCCGATTATACGATTCGCGATTTCAGATTTAGCTCGGGCGAAACTCTGCCGGAATTACGAATTCATTATCGGACAATCGGAAAGATCGACAAAGACGGGCAAGGGAAGGCGCGCAATGTCGTTCTCATCATGCATGGTACCACCGGCAGTGGCGCGCAATTCATCCGCCCGGAATTTGCGGGCGAGCTGTTCGGACCCGGCCAGACACTGGACGCGACAAAGTTTTTCATCGTTCTCCCGGATGGAATCGGTCACGGAAAGTCGAGCAAGCCGAGCGACGGGCTGCACGCGAAGTTTCCGCGTTACGGCTATAACGACATGGTCGAGGCACAATATCGATTACTGGTCGACGGGCTGGGAGTGAATCACGCGCGACTGGTGATGGGCACGTCCATGGGAGGCATGCATACCTGGCTTTGGGGCGAAATGCATCCCGAGTTCATGGACAGGTTAATGCCGCTCGCGAGTTTGCCGACGCAGATCTCTGGGCGGAATCGCGCCTGGCGGCGACTGGTCGCGGATGCGATTCGAAATGATCCGGCGTGGAATGGTGGCGATTACAAGACCCAGCCGCCAAGTCTCCAGACGGCGGCGGAAATGCTTTGGTTCATGAGCAGTAATCCAGTTCTGCGTCAAAAAGAATCGCCGACATTGGCGAAAACTGATGAGGTGCTCGACAAATTCATTGCCGATTA
>QHNB01000038.1 GCA_003217965.1 Verrucomicrobiota bacterium
CTTCGTCCTTGTTAGGGGGACCGACACGGTCTTCGATCCCATAAACGTGGAACATCACGCCGAGCCAGTAGAGCGGAAGAAGTAGCACGGCGAATCCCGCAGTCGCAGTAGCGGCGAGCAATGCCAGCCCGACGGCCATCGGCGTGGCGACAAACATGAGGAGCATGCCGATCAGCTTGTGCCCTTTATAAATATGGCCGAGACCGGGAATGATGCTGAGTAAAACAGCAAACGCGTCGCTCGCTTTTCCTTCCGCTGTTTCGCGTTCGGCGCGGGTCCAATCGCAGTGATCGCATTCGACCGCATCCTTCGACAATGAATGTCCGCACAAAGGGCACGGCATCGTGTTCGCGGGTGCCTGCGTTGAGGGCGCGTCGGTGTATTCCATTCGATAACCCTCAAGCAAATTCCCTGTCCGGGCAGAGCTCGTCAAGCAAACTTCATCACCGACCGGGCACTGCTGGAGAGGAGACGGGATCGCCTGTTCAAAAACCGAATCGTTCTTCCGTTTGATTTCTCTTCTAATGAAGCCTGATTGGTGGCGCGCTGCTGCGGTTGCGCAGGGCCGATAACTCAGAAATGAGCGCGACTACAGATATTGCCGAATATGCCGATGAATACCTCCGCATCAGCCAGATTGAGGATTGGCCCAATGCGCTCAACGGATTGCAGTTGGAGAATTCCGGGACGGTGACAAAAATTGCCGCCGCGGTAGACGTTTCTACGCGCGCTCTCGAAGCTGCGGCCGAGGCCGGGGCCAATTTGCTCATTGTGCATCACGGAATGTTTTGGCCCGGTTTGCGGCCCGTGACAAAAGCACTGCATCGACAACTTAAAACCGCTCTTGATCACGACATCGCCATTTACAGCGCACATCTTCCGCTCGATTTGCATCCTGAAGTTGGCAATAACATCCTGCTCATCCGAGCCTTGGGAATTGAAAATTCCGAGCCATTCTTTGAGGAGAAAGGATCACTCGCGGGTAGAAGAGCGGCGGTGAACATTCTTGCGAGCGAGCTTGCAGCTCGGTTGGAAAGAGCTGTAGGTGGGCCAGTGAAACAAATCGCCGTTGGACCGAAAATTGCCGGACGTGTCGGGGTGATTACCGGTGCCGCAGGCAGCGAGATTGAACGAGTCGCAGCGGAAGGAATCGAGACGTTTATCACCGGTGAAGCACCGCACTGGGCTGCCGTCGCCGCCGAAGAGCTTGGAATTAATTTGTTGCTCGGCGGGCATTACGCGACGGAAACCTTCGGGGTCAAAGCATTGGCCGCGCGTTTGTCTGAACGATTTAGGATTCCATACACCTTTATCGACTGCCCAACTGGATTGTGATGATCCTGTCCGGTGCATGCCGAATGGATTCGACAGCGCCAAGATCAGTTTTGAACGGGAAAACTCGCCGGGTGCCCAGTCGATATTTTGGAATTGCTAGCCTTCTCACGGTGATGGCGGTCCCCGTGTTTGCTGCCGCCAGTAAGGCTCGGCCAATCCAGTTACCTGGATACAAAGTCGTCCCGGTGCATTATGGACCTTTGAATCAAATGATAATGTCCGCCAAAATCAACGGGCATCCGGCAAATTTGATGGTCGATACCGGGGCCGATCAGATAATTATGGACGCGAACGTGGCCGCGTCATTTGACGTGAGGCCGTCGCAACGTGGTCTGCGCTATATCCGGTTCACGGAAATCAATGGAGAAATACTTCCCGTAGGTTTCGTGCAAAGCCTCACCGCCGGGAGCATGAGTTTGGGCAGCAGCCTCGTGGCGCTACGTAACTCGAGTACAAGTGGCCATTTTTCAAACCGCGTAGAAGCCGGGAATTCTGGTGTTGATGGTTTTCTTGGCTTGGACATCCTAATGCGTCACAAGGCGATAATTAACTGCCGAACAAAATTGATTTTCTTTAAAGTCGACCAGTCTCGTCCTTCGCAACTCACTTCGGTCGCGCTCTCAGAAAAGTTCACGAGGATCCCGCTGCGCCGTGAGAGAAATGGCGCGCTTACGGTACCCTGTTCGATTCACCGGCAAGCCGGTCATCTGCTCGTTGATACGGGTGCGTTTGTCACGGTGTTAGACGAAGGGCTGTTGAAATCGTTTGGGATTACGTTGCAGCCAACACGGATCTCTGCGCATTTCACCGGCGGTGTGGCGCGGAAAATTAGTGCCGCACGGGTCAACGACCTTGTGATCGGTGATTTTAGAGTACCACCTGAAAAACTTGGTACGGCCGTATTACCTAACTTCGCGCTCCAGCAGGGCAGTACACATATCAACGGAATCTTGGGGATGGATCTGCTCTTCATCTGTCATGGCATCATTGATTTTGACAGCATGAATCTGTTCTTGAAATAGCTCCTGCCACATTCGCCCGGTTGATTCCAGCGTCATCCGTAGCAACATCGCGCGATTTTTTCCTTTCGTAATTACTAAGACATTGCTCTTTGTTCGCCGATGATTGCGACACAGGATCGGCGTGTCAGTACCCGCGCGACGGGAGTTGTTGGGATCGCGATCTTATCGAGTCGCGTTTTAGGCCTCATTCGCGAGGTGGTAATTGCGTCGCTGTTCGGAGCCACACGCAACATGGACGCGTTCCTGACCGCGTTTCGCGCCCCGAACATGCTACGCGACCTGTTCGCCGAGGGCGCGCTTTCAACTGCGTTCGTCACTACCTTTTCTCGTCGGATCGCAACCCAAGGTGATGTCTCGGCCTGGCGACTAGCGAGCAAGGTCGCAACCCTCACGATTGTATTCATGAGCGGCCTGGTTGCGCTCGGCATAATTTTCGCGCCACAGGTGATCGCTGTCCTCGCGCCAGGATTCGCCCCAGAAAAGGCGCAGCTCACCATTCTGCTCACGCGGATCATGTTCCCGTTCATTCTGCTGGTGTCTCTTGCCGCACTCGCGATGGGGATGCTCAACGCCAAGAATGTTTTTGGAATACCGGCGATGGCATCGAGCTTCTTCAACCTCGGCTCGATCATTGGCGGTGTTGCCCTCTGCTATTGGCTCGATCCGCAGCCGGACTGGCGTCACCCCCATTTCGGTGAGCGGGGCCTAATCGCTTTGGCAATCGCGACATTGATCGGTGGTTTGCTTCAGCTGCTGGTGCAGTTTCCACCGCTCAAGCGTGTCGGATTCAAGTTCCGGCCTGATTTTTCCTGGCGCGATCCAGGCGTCAGAACAATTCTGACATTGATGGGACCGGCAGCAATCGCTGCCAGCGCAGTGCAGGTGAACGTGGCGGTGAACAGCGGCTTCGCCTCAGCTCTCGGGGACGGTCCGATGACATGGCTGAACATCGCGTTTCGCCTAATGCAGCTTCCGCTGGGTCTATTCGGCGTGGCCGTGGCCACGGTTACGTTGCCACTTGTCTCGCGTAGTGCTGCGCTTGGGAATATAGTGGAATTTCGCTCGGCACTGTCGCATTCACTTCGCCTCGTCATGCTCCTGACCATTCCATCGGCAATCGGTCTGATCATTCTGGCCGACCCGATCATCAGCTTGATTTACGAGCATGGCCGCTTCACGTCGTACGCCACCACGCAGACCGCTGCCGCCCTTCGCTTTTACGCCATTGGTTTGGTCGGATACTCGGCCGTGAAGGTGCTGGCACCTGCATTCTACGCGCTCGACAAACGCCATTTACCGATGCTGGTGAGTCTGTTGTCGATTGCGGTCAATTTCGGCCTGAACTGGTTTTTTGCATTCCAACTCAAAATTGGTCACCGCGGCCTTGCCCTCTCGACCAGCATCGTCGCCATCATAAACTTTTTGCTCTTATATATAATGATGCGGCGGTATACGGGCCGGCTCGAAACGGGCTTGCTCCTCGCCACATTCTTGAAACTGTGCTTGGCAGGTGCACTTCTTGGTCTCATTTGTTACGGGGCGCATGTTCTATTTTTCCGACAACTTTTCGCCCTTCGTATCTGGCAAAAGGCGATCGATCTGTTGATAACAATTCCGATCGCCGCGATCGCATTTTTCGGCGCGGCCTATGCGCTCCGCGTAGCAGAAGTCCAGGATCTCGTTGCGCTCGTGCGACGTCGCCTGGGGCATTGATTAGGAACCGCTGCCTCGCGCGCCGAAGTTGGACGACACTGAGGTCGTCCATCCGCATTTCATGAGCTCAGCGCTTGATCGAGATCCGCAATCAAATCGTCCTGATGTTCCAGTCCTATCGATAAACGCAACAAGCCTTTCGGTGCACGGGTAGCCGGTCCCTCAATCGAGGCGCGATGCTCGATCAAGCTTTCGACGCCGCCCAAGCTGGTTGCCCGAATGAAAATCTTCGTTTTCGCTGCCACATGCATCGCTTTTTCTTGCCCGCCTTTCACTTCGAATGAAAGCATTCCGGAAAACTCTCGCATTTGCGCCGAGGCGGTTTCGTGTGCTGGATGTGTAGGTAAGCCGGGATAATAGACGCGATCGACTTGCGGATGAGCAGAGAGAAACCTCGCTACTGCGAGGGCGTTTTGGGAATGTGCGCGCATTCGCCACGGCAGGGTGCGCAGACCGCGGAGCACAAGCCAGCAATCAAATGGGGAGGGCACAGCGCCGCCTTCGCTTTGAATATCTCGGATTCTGCCAAAGAATTCGCTCTCCTCCCGCCCGATCACAAT
>QHNB01000039.1 GCA_003217965.1 Verrucomicrobiota bacterium
AAACGGCCATTTCTTCATAATCCTCTGAAAACATCGGATCTAGGACAAAAAAAGGAGCAGTAATCATGGACATTAAATTAGAAGTCGTAGTTATACCTGTTTCCGACGTCGATCGCGCCAAAGCATTCTATGAGAAACTAGGGTGGCTGTTAGATATAGACTACGTCGCTAACAAGGACTATCGGATAGTACAGTTCACTCCTCCCGGTTCTGGGGCGTCGATCGTCTTCGGCAAGGGGATCACCTCCGACCAACCGGGCTCGATCGACCACCTGGTCCTGGCTGTGTACGAGATCAACGCGGCGCGCGACGAACTCCTCTCGCACGGCATCGCAGTAAGCAAGGTATTCCACGACGCCGATGGTGGTCTCGGCGGCGGCTTTCACGCCGGCACGGAGGCGCGCGCCCCGGGTCCAGATCCCAAAGGCCGTTCCTACGCCTCCTATGCTTCGTTCAGCGATCCCGACGGCAACAGTTGGCTGCTACAGGAGATCAAGGAGCGGCTCCCGGGCCGAGTGTGACGATGGACGTTGCGGCTCTCGCACAGCTCCTGCACGAGACGGCCGACCGTCACGGCTCGTTCGAGCCGGTCGCCCCGCCGCACAATTGGTGGGACTGGTACGCGGCCTACATGAACGCTCGCGAAAGCGGAAGCACTCCGGAGGAGGCCTCGGCGACCGCCGCGCGCTACATGGCGGAGGTCAAGCACATTATTGTCTCGCCCACTTGAACTCGGCGAGCGCCACTACGACAGCATCGCCTGCGACGCGGCAGTTGTAGCCGCCTCGCTATGTCGAGGCGCACCAGAGAAAAGCACGGCGACAGAGCGCCGTGGCTACACCGCTTTGCGTCATAACGTGTGACGAGGTGGGAGCTGGACTGGCATCGAGGACATGGACTTCGGCTTTCCTCACATTGAGAGTTATCACCTTCCAACAGAAAAGTAGTTATGCGATCTGATATTCTTCCAGGTGCGGTCTTCCCAGACTACGAACTTACTGATCATACTGGGAAACGGCGGAAGCTCTCCGAACTACAAGGACAAGATCCAATGGTTCTCGTTCTGGGCCGAGGAGGTTATTGCCCAAAAGACCGCCGCCAGCATGAAGGTTTAGTTCAACTCCATCGTGAACTCGAGGTTGGCTATTGCCGGTTAGTTACGATTACGACCGACAATATTACAGAGACGAATGAATATCGCACCGGAGTCGGTGCCCACTGGCCTTTCCTCTCCGATCCGCGACGCATCTTGCAAAAGGATCTCGACATCGCGGAGTACACTGATCCCGAGCACAATCCAATGATCCCGCACGTGATCATCCTCGAGCCCGGCCTTGTCATACATAAGATCTACATGGGCTACTGGTTCTTCGGTCGACCCACTCTGGAAGAACTCCGCCAGGACCTGCGTGCCGTTACCAAGAAATGCCGGCCGGACTGGGATATCACAACGCCCGAACTCAAAGCGGCATGGAAGGAAGGTCGAAAGGAACTCTTCTATCCGTACGGGAAAACCTATGCCCAAACTATCGGTGAACAGGATTAGCTTCGCTGGCGTGAGCCGTTAAAAGCGTTATATCGTCACATCGGAAAAGAGGAGAGAAGAGGCACACGAATGAATCTCAAATTGGAAGCTATCGTTATCGCTGTCTCGAACGTAGATCGGGCAATGCCCCAGGACAGTAATGGCATCCATGGACGATCCGTGTAGCCGCGCCGCAGCGTTTTGCGACCGATTCGGGCTGCGTTTGCCAATTCTTCTCGCGCCAATGGCCGGGGCTTGTCCGCCGTCGTCTTCTATCGCGGTGATGCGTGCCGGCGGATTCGGCGCGTGCGCCGCGCTCCTAATGCAGCCGAAAGCAATCGAGGACTGGGCCGCGGAAGTGCGCGCCAATGTAGATGGACCGTTTCAGATTAATCTTTGGGTTCCCGAGCCGCCGCCGGTTCGGGATCGCTCGCACGAAGCGCGCGTCCGCGAATTTCTATCGCGCTGGGGCCCGCCAGTTCCTGAAGACGCCGGTGATATGGCTCTGCCGAATTTCGATGAGCAATGCCAAGCATTGCTGCGAATCGCGCCGGCTGCGGTCTCGTCGATTATGGGATTGTATCCGCCGCCGTTTGTTGCCGAAGTGAAGTCTCGTCGAATTTCGTGGTTCGCGACGGCTACGACGGTAGCTGACGCAAAGACGGCTGAAGCTGCGGGTGCTGATGTGATCATCGCGCAGGAATGGAGGCTGGTGGACATCGCGGTGCGTTCGACGCCACGAAAGCGGAACAGCAGCTTGTTGGATTGTTTGCGCTGCTACCCGCAATCGTAGATGCGGCGCGCATTCCCGTCGTCGCCGCTGGTGGAATTGCGGATGGCCGCGGTGTGGCCGCAGCGTTGACCTTAGGTGCGAGTGCAGCGGTAATCGGGACCGCATTTTTGCGCTGCCCGGAAGCAAAGCTGCATCCGGCATGGGCCGACGCACTCGCGAATACGACACCCGAACGAACGATTTTGAGCCGCGCGTTCAGCGGCAAACCGGGTCGAAGTATTGCAACCGATTACGTACTCGCGGCTGTGGGACCAGACGCGCCGGCTCCGGCGCGATATCCGGTGCAACGCGGGTTGACGGCACCAATGCGGTCGGAGGCGCAAAAAACTGGCGATGTTCAACGGATGCAAGCTTGGGCTGGACAGTCCGCCGCGCTGGCGCGCGCCGAATCTGCTTCGGTTGTGACCGAGCACGTTTGGACCGAGGCGCAGGCGCTTTTGCAGATGACACGCTAGCGGTCGAATCGATCGATTAAGGGAAAAAATGCAACTGCAAGGCGGCAGCATTTGCGTGTCGAGGAGCAGCGAGCACTGGCGCTCACATGCTTTCTCCGGCGGAAGCTGCGGAAAAATAGAATTTTGTGATTCCTATCGCTGCGCTTGGCAGAGCTTCTGTAATGCGGGATCACCGCGGAGTGGATCCCAGATAGGATCGAGACGCAGAAGCGCCGGGGTAACCGGACCTCCGTAGAGCCATCCCGAGTAGGGTATACGCATGAGATGCGTGAGCACGTCAATCGCGCGGCTTTTCTCCCCCAAAATTGTTCCGACCACCGCAATGTTCTCATCAGCGGACGGGCCAACGGCTGCATCTCGTGACATCGGCGTGATCGTCTTGACGCGCTCGGCTTCTTTCCACGCGCTATTCCTGTCGCCCAGGATGGCGTATGTCTGTGATAATATGATCGCCAGCCAGTCGTTGTCTGGTTGCTCGCGATTGATTTGCACCAGTCGGTCCCGGGTGCGCGCGCCAATAGCTTGCGCGCCGGAGAGATCACCGGCCAAATATTGGTTAATAGTCAAAAAATATCCGAACACGGCCTGTTCGACATCGGATTCGAATTGATACTCAGCGAAGCGCCTCTTCAGAAGCCCTACCGCCTCGTCCGATTTATGTTCAAGTCGCAGTTGTGCGATTTTTGCTCCCACTGCCTCATACGACGGAGAGAGTGCGGTGACATCGGCCAGGTATTTGTTAGCTTCAGCCAGGTCGCCTGTCGCCTGATACATCGCAGCTTTCGCCGCCTTAATCTCGATGTCCTCGGGTCGGA
>QHNB01000040.1 GCA_003217965.1 Verrucomicrobiota bacterium
GACGTCAATTAGCGCGAAGGTCTTTCGTAATTTCGCGCACTTCGTTAGCGTACCAATTTTTGATGTCGAGGATGAGGCGCACGCGTTTATCCGTTTTGCCAACGACACCTTTGTCGAGTTGGAAACGAGCTGGGCGTCGAATCTCACAGATGACACTCCGGTCGGGCCCGAGTGGGTCGGGCGCGAGTCGAACAACGCCGTGCTCTTTGGAACGAAAGGAACGCTGCGAATCAAACCCCTTACTCTGTTTGAAGATCAAAACGGCAAACTGGTGACGGTGCCGGTCGAGCCGCGGTATTCTGATAACAGTTTTGAGATGCAGCTTCAGAATTTTGCTGCTGCCATCCGCGGTGAAGTGCCTGCCATCAACAATGCCGAACAGGCCTTCCAATTGATGGAAATGATTGACGGAATTTACGCGTCAAATGAACTCGGACGCGAGGTTCCAATTCCATAACAGCAGAGTTTTTTCGCGAGAAATACATCTGGCCGCGGTACTTGCGCCGAATTGTCAGCAAAGCCATTCAACTATGAAAACACTTATCCTTCTCATTCCGGCTGCGGTGATGGCTGCCTTAACCTCCTGCACCACGGTCGAGACCCCACCGCCAACTACGGCCACCACCACTACGCACGAGACGACCACGGTCGCCCGGCCGACAACGGCGACACAGACGACGACCACGCACACCAGCGGCGGCTACTAATCGCTCGGGTTTGCTGCGAGGAGCGCGCGCTTCAGTGGCGCGCGCTCTTTTCTTATCCGACCGGCGCTTCGACTTCGGCTTCGGCTTCTTCGGCCTGGCTGACCACCGGGGCGATGGCTTGTAGTTTCTCGCCTTCGCGCAAAGTCAGCAGTTTTACTCCCATAGCATTACGGCCGGTCTCGCGGATTTCTTTCACCCGGGTGCGTACCATCTGGCCTTTAGTCGTGATCAGCATGAGTTCGTCGTTGTCGGTCACACTTAGGGCGCCCACGACATTACCGGTTCGGTCCCCGGTTTTCATGGTGATGATGCCTTTGCCTCCGCGCGACTGCTTGCGATAATCATCAAACGGCGTGCGTTTCCCGATGCCGTTCTCGCCGGTAACGAGCAACATGGCATTCGGGTTCACCACGGCGATTGCGACCACGTGATCGCCTTTATCCGGCCGGATCCCCCAAACGCCGACGGTATTTCGGCCCTGATCGCGCAACTGCTCTTCGTGAAAACGAAGACTCATGCCGCCCCTGGTGATCAGAACGAGTTCATTGTTCCCACCGGTCAATTTGGCGTCGATCAGGCAATCATCCGGCTCAATTTGGATGGCGATGATGCCGCCTTTTCGCACATTCTGATAGTCTGACAGATTGGATTTTTTGACGATGCCGGAACGCGTCGCGAAAACGATATGAAAATTTTCGTCCCATGTTTTATCGACTGCGTTTGCGCCGGTGCCGATTCGTTTTGATTGAACGCGAATGGTAGCAGCGATTTTTTCATCACTGCGCAGCTCGAGAATGTTCGCAATGGACCGGCCCTTTGCCGCGCGACCCATCTCGGGAATTTCGTAAACCTTTTCCACGTAAGCGCGACCAGATTCGGTGAAGAACATCAAATAGTCGTGGGTAGTCGCAGCGAAAAGGTGTTCGACGAAATCGCCTTCATCTTCTTGCGTGGCGCCCTCACGCGTGGACATGCCGATGACCCCTTTACCGCCGCGTCGTTGCGCGCGGAAGGCGCTGACGGCGGTCCTCTTAATAAATCCGCCGTGGGTGATGCTGATGATGCAGCCTTCGTTGGCGATCAGATCTTCCATTGCGATCTCGCCTTCGTCGGGCACGAGCTGGGTCAACCGGGGCGAGGCGTACTTATCGCGGATCTCCCGCAGTTCGCGTTTGATGATGGTGAAAACGCGCTGCTCTTTTGCCAGGATATCGCGCAAATCTTTGATCGTTTCCAGAAGCGCTTTGTATTCATTGACCACTTTCTCGCGCTCAAGTCCCGTTAATTGATATAACCGGAGATCGAGAATCTGGTTGGCCTGGTGTTCGCTGAATGCGTAACGGCCGACAGTGAGGCGGCCTTCAGCGCGAATCAGGATTCCAATCGATTCGACCTGTCGTCGTGTAAATTCAAAGGCGAGCAGCTTCACACGCGCTTCCTCACGGTTACTCGATCCGCGAATAATCCGGAGAAACTCATCCAGATTTGCGAGAGCGATCAGGTAACCTTCCAGCGTCTCCGCCCGCTCTTCCGCTTTGCGTAGTTCAAAGCGGGTACGCCGCAGCACGACATCGCGCCGATGTTCGATGTAAGCGGCATTCGCTTCCCGCAGGGAAAGCAGTTTGGGCCGGCCATGATCAATCGCGAGCATCGTCACCGCGAAGGAGGATTCCATCGCGGTGTGCTTGTAGAGGTTGTTGATAATGACCTTGGGATTGGCATCCCGTTTCAGCTCGATGACCACGCGCGTGTTTTCGTCCGACTCGTCGCGAATCGCGGTGATATCTGAAAGAATCTTGTCATTCACCAACTCGGCGATGCGCTCGACCAGGGTAGCGCGATTGACGTTATATGGAATTTCCGTGATCACGATCTGCTCTCGATTTCCCTTCAGCTCCTCGATCCCTGCTTTGCCGCGCACTTTCATGCTGCCACGGCCGGTGCCGAGGTACTGTCGAATCCCGGCCACACCAAGAATTGCACAACCGGTCGGGAAATCCGCCCCCTTCACATGCTCCATCAACCCTTCGAGCGTAATGTCGGGATCGTCGATTTGGGCACAAATTCCGTCGATCACTTCGCCCAGATTGTGCGGCGGAATGTTCGTCGCCATGCCCACTGCAATGCCCGTTCCACCGTTGACGAGCAGATTCGGAAATGCGCTCGGGAAAACGGTCGGTTCAGTCCGGGTTTCATCATAATTGGGAACGAAATCGACCGTGTCCTTTTCCATGTCGGTCATGAGAGCGGCGCCGAGATGGGTCATGCGGGCCTCGGTGTAACGCATCGCCGCCGGCGGGTCGCCTTCGACCGAACCGAAGTTGCCTTGTCCATCGATGAGCGGTTCGCGCATTGCCCATGGCTGGGCCATATGGACGAGGGTGGGTTAGATCACGGCTTCGCCGTGCGGATGATAATTACCGCTTGTGTCGCCACAAATCTTCGCGCATTTGCGGTGCTGCCGGCCAGGAAACAAGGAAAGATCGTGCATCGCGTAAAGGATGCGCCGCTGTGATGGCTTGAGTCCGTCGCGCGCTTCTGGCAGAGCGCGCGAGATGATGACCGACATCGAGTAGTCGAGGAATGAACGTGAGACTTCTTCGGCGACGTTGATCGGTTCTACTTTCTCGTTCGCGTTGTACATGGATTAGCGCACGGCAACGGTTGCTGAAGATGTGGTTCGGTAGCGCCGTTCCCACTCATCCGAAATCGCATCGCTCTGTTTCACCGTAATCGGCTCACCGATTTTCGATCCGCGTTGCAGGGCAATACCAAGAAAATCCAGAACACTTCTCACGGTCCGTTTGTAATCGCGGCTGAGTTGCTCGTACTCAATCGTCAGAAGAGCACCAGGAAAATTGTCAAAGAAGCGGTCCCAGGCAGCTTCCTCGATCTCCCCTTCCCGCAGGCATTGGGCAATCAGGTCTCGATCAAAGTGCGCTTCACCCACGGCATTTTTTCCGTCGGCCAATTTCCACAAGCCGGTTTGCATGGCCCGCGCCTTCGAGATTGCCTGGCGCAGCTTATCGCGCCGAATGATCCGGATGAATTGGAGTCGCGGAAACGCGGAACGGAGCACGTCCAAGTCGGTCGAATCGGGGCTGGCAAATTGCCCTGTTCCTCGCAGCCTCGCCAGAAATCCTTCCAGAGACCAACCCATTAGTTTAAACCCGAACACGCCGTTTGAAGTGGCGGTGGCATCAATGATGCCGCGAACATAGCGAGCATAATCGCTCCCCGGATCGAGACCGTATTTCGCTCCGTAACCTGATTGAAAGAGCTCCGAGAAAAATTGTTTTGGCTGGCCTGCGCGCCCCGTTTCGCGCAACGCATCGGTGAGCAGGTTACTGCCCGATCTGGCCACGGCACAGACGACATAACAACGCCGAGGATGTCGGAGATTGCGCAATAGACCGGCCATTACGATCAAACGTCCAGGTTTCGGACATTGAGGGCGTTGTCTTCAATAAATTGCCGGCGCGGTTCGACAACGTCGCCCATAAGAATTGTGAACATTTTGTCAGCATCGACCGCGTTATCTTCGTTCAGGTCGACCTTGAGCAATTTGCGCTTTTCCGGGTTCATTGTCGTCTCGAAAAGTTCTTTCGCGTTCATCTCGCCTAGACCTTTGAAACGTTTGATCTGCACGCCGCGGCGACCGATCTCCAAAATCTTTTGCAAAATTTCCGGAATGGAAAAGAGCGGATGCGAAACAGCGCGATCTCCTTCGCCTTCAATCAATTCAAAAATCGGACGGTCGCTGGCAGCGTAGTGATCGACCTTCAAACCCTTGCGAGCCAGTTCCGCGATCAACTTCTGGATCGTGGTCGATTCATGCAGCTCGACCAATTTCCCACGACGACGTGTGGCGCCGTTGGTTTTGACCGGTCCGCTCGTGAGCGGCAGTAGTTCTTGTCCCATCTCGGTGTCGAACAAGTTGAGATCGAGATTTCCCTCGTGGAATTCGCGGACAGCATGCTCGTCGTGAAAATAGTGAACGGCCTCTTCGTTGCCGTCGCGCACCTTCACCAGATAGCTCAATTTGGCCAGCTTTCCGAGCGACTCGAGGATGTCCTTTAGCTGTGCGGCCGTCACTTCTTTGTTATCGGCCAAATTTTTCAAGCGCACGTCTTCGGCCCCGAGCGAAATTAGGATTTTGTTCAGTTGCACGTCATCGTCGACATACTCTTCGCGCTTCTTGCGTTTGATCTGATAAAGGGGCGGTTGCGCGATGTAGATCCGGCCAGCCCGCACGAGCTCCGTCATTTGCCGGAAGAAAAAGGTGAGCAACAGAGTGCGAATGTGCGAACCGTCCACGTCGGCATCGGTCATAATAATGATCCGCCCGTAGCGCAGCTTCGCGATATCGAAATTTCCTTCCTCCTTACCGTTGCCATCCTCTTTTGGCTTTCCAATGCCGGTACCGATGGCGGTGATCATCGATTGGATCTCGTTGTTCTTGAGAAATTGATCGATCCGTGCCTTCTCAACGTTGATCAGTTTGCCCCGAATGGGCAGGATCGCTTGATATCGGCGATCACGGCCTTGCTTGGCCGAACCACCTGCGGAGTCGCCCTCAACAATGTAAAGCTCGGTCAGCTCCGGGTCGCGTTCACTGCAATCCGCCAGTTTGCCTGGAAGTCCGCCTCCTGTCAGCGCGCCTTTGCGAATGGTCTCGCGCGCTTTGCGTGCCGCTTCCCGGGCCCGCGCCGCCGTCAGTACTTTTTCAAAAACGCGCCGCGCCACCGGCGGATTTTGATCGAAATAGGTCATTAAGCCGTCGTAAACGACCGAGTTCACCACTCCGTCGATCTCGGTGTTAACGAGCTTAACCTTGGTCTGGGATTCAAATCTTGGATTCGGCAGTTTGATGCTTAAGACGCAGACCAAACCTTCACGCACGTCGTCGCCCGAAATCGATGGATCTTTCTCTTTAACCAAAGCGTTCGATCGCGCGTATTGATTGATGGCCCGGGTGAGGGCGGTCCGAAATCCGGTTAAATGGGTGCCGCCATCGGGATTGGGAATCGAATTCGCGAACGGCAAAATCTGATCGTTGTAGCTGTCGTTGTACTGCAGGACGCAATCGATGAAGACTTCATCTCGTTGTCGTGAGATGACGATGGGTTTGGGGTGAATCACCTGCTTGTTTTCGCCCAATTGCCGAACAAACTCCTCGATGCCGTGTTTGTAATAAAAGAGCTCCTTTTTTGGCGTGGCCGAACGTTCATCAATCAGCGCGATTTCCAGTCCGGGATTTAAAAAGGCCAACTCCCGCAGCCGTGTGGCCAAGCGTTCGAATTTGAATTCAGTGGTGATAGTGAAAATTGTCGGGTCAGGCAGAAAGGTGACGAGCGTGCCCGTGTTCCTTTTATTTTTGACCTCGCCGATGATGTCGAGTTTCTGAGTGGTTTTGCCCCGCTCGAAAGCCATGTGATAAACCTTGCCTTCGCGCGTGACTTCGACTTTGAACCAATCGCTCAACGCGTTGACGCATTTTGCGCCCACTCCATGCAAACCTCCCGAATATTTGTACGCGCCCTGCCCAAATTTTCCGCCGGCATGCAAGTTCGTCAGCACCAGCTCCACCGCCGGCATCTTCCATTTCGGATGAATATCGACCGGAATGCCGCGGCCATTGTCCCGGACCGAGACCGAGCCGTCGACGTGAATGGTGACATCTATTTTCGAGCAATAGCCGGCGAGATGTTCGTCGATTGAGTTGTCGAGCACCTCAAACACCATGTGATGGAGACCGCGTTCATCCGGATCTCCGATGTACATGCCAGGGCGTTTCCGAACCGCCTCAAGACCTTCCAGTTTGTCGATCTGGGCGGCATCGTACTTTTGTGCGGTATTGACGCCGGTCATTCGATCAGACGACGAAAATTTGGCCGGCAACTCGTCCTCGGTTTTAGGCATAGAAGATGGTCGCGCGACCACAGTATTGGAAGGTAACTAGAAACGGCTCTTTGGCCAACAAATTTATCGGTTATTTTTCGGGGATGAAACACCAGATATCGCGCTAGAGCCCTTTAAAAACCCAGCCTGTTGTGCGCGAGCGGGCAGTTCACCATCATTCGTTTAGTGCCACTTGACCAGCTCGCCGGCGAACCGGAAAATGGCGGCGCTTTATGCGTCTACAAACGCTTTATGAAGGCCGCTGGATCT
>QHNB01000228.1:0-43188 GCA_003217965.1 Verrucomicrobiota bacterium
CCGGGGCCGCCGCCGCCGAAACTCCCACCACCAGAACTAAAACTGCCAAAGCCACCGCCGGATGATCCACTGGACCATCCACCGCCTCCCCAGCCACCGGTAATCATTGGGCCGCCAAGGCTGCTATAACGATAGCCACCACGGCGGCGCGAAGCTCGGACAAAGACAAAGAAGAGCACCAGTGCGAAAAGGAAAACGAGAAGCCCGGCCGTGCCTCCGCTTTCGTTGCTCCTGCCGCTGCGCTCGGCATTCGTTCTGCCGGAGCCTTTGTATTCACCGCGAATGGCTTTGCGGATGAGATCGACCCCAACGGTCAATCCGCCATCGTAGTCCTTGACCCGAAACCGCGGTTTAATATGTCGCTCCGTGATATCAAACGCGGTCACATCCGGAAGGGCACCTTCCAAGCCATACCCGACCTGGATGAACATCTTGCGGTCCTCGACAAACACGAACAAGACAACGCCGTTGCGGCGGTCTTTCTGCCCAACGCCCCAGGCTTGCGCCACGCGACGGGTATAGTCCTCGATCGACGAATCGCTCTGCATTTTCGGATACACCACGACAAGAACCTGATTCGAGGTGTCCCGCTCGAATTGGGCGAGTTGAAGGTTTAATCGGTCCGCCACTGCCGGTGAGACGACGCCGGCGTAGTCATTGAAATAACGATCCGGCTTTGGCGGGATCACTTCCGCAGCGCGAGAAGTCATCGCTGCGGTCAAAAGCACCACCGCAAAAAACGCGAGCGGTTTTTTCACTTCTTCATCACGCCGCTTTCACCTTCCGCGACGCGGGCGATTCTACGGAGTTGCCGTTGCCATCGCGCTCGGCGCCGGCGTCGGACTCCCGAAGTTGAAGTTCACCGTGGGCGCCCTCTCCGCGCCCGGCTGTGACTGGAAGAATGGGCGAGGTTGAAAGCCAAGCACACCGGCGAAGAGGTTCGTCGGAAATATGCGCACTGCGGTGTTGTACTCCTGCACGGCGGTGTTGAAATTGCCGCGCTCAACCGAGATCCGGTTCTCGGTTCCCTCGAGCTGGGCCTGCAAGTTCTGAAAATTCTCGGTCGCACGCAATTCCGGGTAACGTTCGCTGACCACGAGCAAACGTGAGAGCGCGTTGCTCAACTGGCCCTGCGCTTGTTGGAATTCTTGGAGTTTGGCTGCGTCAGTCGGTGCCTTGTTCGGATCGAGCGTCATCTGCACACGACCGACGCTGGCCCGCGCGTTGGTCACTTCCGTCAGAGTGGATTTTTCGAAATTGGCCGCCCCAGCGACGGTGTTAACCAAATTTGGAATCAGATCGGCGCGTCGTTGATAAACATTTTGGACCTGGGCCCAGCTCTGATCCACTTTTTGCTGCAAGCTGACGAGGCGATTGTAGCTGCCAGCAACAGCGCAACCACCAATCAAAGCGATAAATACAATGATCGCCGCGATGGCAAGACAACCAAACAAAACTTTACTCATATCAGTGGGATATTAAGGCTGCGCCATTACAGGCGGTATGCTCTCGATCTTTCAAGGATTGCGCAGCTAAGTCAATCCTGCGCGGATGTTTCCGCACCTGGCGCTGATGCGTAAACCCCCTTCGCCGGCTCATCTCGCGCTCGCGGCAACACACGGGAACGCAATTCCTCCGCGTTCGGAAGTTCATCGAGATTGCGCAGCCCGAAGTGCTCCAAAAAAAAGAGTGTCGTCTCGTACAATAACGGTCTCCCGGGCAATTCGGCACGCCCACTGATTTTTACCAGCCCGCGCTCCATCAAATTTTGCAAGACGCCGTCGACCGATACGCCACGCACGGCTTCGATGTCTGCGCGGGTGATGGGCTGGCGATAGGCAATAATGGCAAGCGTTTCGAGCGCCGGTGGCGAGAGCCGGGGCGGTTTCGTTTCCGGGAAAAGCTGGCGCACCCATCGCGCACAATCGGGATGGCTGACCAACTGCCACCCCTCGGCCTTTTCCAACAGCATAAAACCACGCATCTGCTGCGAGTATTCCATCTTCAATTGCTCGAGCACGGCGGCAATTTCCGGCTCCTTCACCTGCACAAATTCATTCGGCACGAGCTGGTCCGATTCGGATGGCCCGGTCAAAGCATCGCGAAGTTCACGCGTGCTCAGTGGTTTCTGCGCGCTGAATAAGAGGGCTTCGAGTGCTTGCGTGAGCGTCATGTCTTATCCGTCATTCCGAGCGGAGCGAGGGACCTCGCATAACTGCAGCCGCTACTCTAATTATCAGGTACGCCGCACCATCTGTCGTGAGGTTCCTCACTTGGTTCGAGATGATTCTGAGTTCAGACATCGCGTCTAGTTTGCCCCAATCGCGTTTTCAATTGCCTCGGCAATTCGATTGGCTTGGCGATCGATTTCTTCCCGCTCACGACCCTCAATCAGCAGCCGAATCTTTGGCTCGGTTCCGGAATAACGCAGCAGAACGCGTCCTTTGCCGGAAAGCTTCTTTTCCGTTTCGCCCACCAGCTCCATCACGTCCGGAAGCTGATCGAGCGGCGGTTTACTTCTGACCCGCAAATTGCGCTGCGCCTGTGGGTATTTTTGTAAGCAGCCTTTTAGTTTGCTCAGCGGCTGGCCGCTTTCTTTCATGATCCGCAAAATCTGAAGCGCGCTGATGATGCCATCGCCGGTGGTGGTGAAATCACGAAAGATCATGTGCCCGCTTTGCTCGCCGCCGACGTTCAGGTTTTGCGCAACCATTTCTTCGAGCACGTAACGATCGCCTACTTTAGTACGAATGACTTTCCCGCCGTGAGGGGCAAGCGCCTCCTCCAGAGCAAAGTTGCTCATAACCGTGGCAACAAGGGTGTTATTTCGCAATCGTTTCGCCCGCAGCAAATCAACGCTCGCGATGGCAAGAATTTCGTCGCCGTCGACCAGTTCGCCGTTTTCATCGCAGAGCAGGACACGGTCGGCATCTCCGTCGTGAGTGATCCCGACATAGGCGTGTGACTCTTTGACGAAGCGCTGGATTTCCTCCGGATGCATGCTGCCACAGCCAGCATTGATGTTGGTACCGTTGGGCGTGTTGTGGGTGACCACGATCTCGGCGCCGAGCTCGCGCAAAATGCACGGGGTGGATTTATAGGCGGCGCCGTTCGCGACATCGACCGCAACGCGCATCTTTTCTAGCGATAAACCACGCGGGAAGCTCGCCTTGGCAAATTCGACATAACGACCCAAGGCGTCGTCGATCCTGGTCGCACGTCCGATTTTTTCCGCGCGTGGCCGGATCGCATCAATCTCGCCGGTGAATACAAGCTGCTCGATCTGTTGTTCGACCTGGTCGTCGAGTTTGTAGCCGTCGTGCCGGAAAAACTTGATGCCATTGTCTTCGTAGGAATTGTGCGAGGCCGAGAGCACGATCCCAGCGTCGGCTCGGAGCGAACGGGTAATGTAAGCGACCCCGGGCGTTGGTAGTGGGCCAATGACCAAAACGTCAACGCCCAGCGAGGTGATACCGGCGACGAGGGCATTTTCCAGCATGTAGCCGGAAAGACGCGTGTCCTTACCGAGCACAATCTTGGGGCGCGCTCCGCTCGGATGTTCCCGCGGATTAATCTTTGCGAAGACATGCGCGGCGGCACGGCCCAGCTTCAGCGCCGTCTCGGCCGTGACTGGTTCAACATTGGCAATCCCACGGACGCCATCAGTGCCGAATAATTTTTTCGTTTAATTTTCGGTGCAAGGTGCGCCGGCTGATTCCCAGCCTTTTCGCCGCAGCAGTAATGTTGCCATTGGTCGCCGCCAGCGCCTGCGTAATCAATCGCTTTTCCGTTTCGCCAAGGTCGAGAGGGTTGACGACTTCCGATGTGGCGGCCGCCCCAGTCGCCACGCTGGCCGACTGCCGAATTGCCGCTGGCAGATCGCGCAAGGTGACTTTCGGTCCGCTCGCCATTACCACTCCGTGCTCGATCGCAGTGCGCAACTCGCGGATATTGCCGGGCCAATCGTAGCCAAGAAGGACGTTCATCGCATCGGAGGTGATATCCACCACCGGTTTGTCATTTAGCTTCGAGAAGTGTCGCAAAAAGGCGCGCACTAAAAGTGGTATGTCTTCCTTGCGGGCGCGCAACGGAGGCATGGTGATGCGCACGACATTGAGACGAAAATAGAGATCATCGCGGAATTTTCCTTCGCGCACCAGTTGCTCGAGATTCTTGTTTGTCGCCGCGATGACGCGCACGTCTGCCTTCAACGTCTGAGATCCTCCTACGCGCTCGAACGCGCGTTGTTCGCTCATTACCCGCAGCAGTTTCACCTGCGTGCTCGGCTCAATCTCTCCGATTTCATCGAGAAAAATGGTGCCACCATTTGCTTGCTCAAATCTTCCGATGCGACGCTCGTGGGCGCCGGTAAATGCCCCGCGTTCGTGCCCGAATAACTCACTCTCGAGCAGGGTTGGGGACAAGGCCGCGCAATGCACAGCGACGAATTTGGCCTTGTTCCGCCGGCTTAAATTGTGAATCGCGTGCGCGGCCAATTCCTTTCCCGTACCACTCTGCCCCTCGATTAATACGTTGGCCGAGGAAGGCGCGACTTGACGGATGGTATCGAGCACTTCGCGTAGCGCGACGGATTCGCCGAGGATGTTTTCGAGCCCATAGCGTTCATCAATCTGCTGACGCAAGCTCCGGTTCTCCTGCTCTATTCGCCGTGATTGCAGAGCGCGCGCAATCAAGATCTCGACCTTGTCCAGATTGAGTGGCTTGGTCACAAAATCGTAGGCCCCTCGCTTCATGGCCTCGACCGCAGTATCAACTGAGCCGTAGGCGGTCATCATGATACAAATTGGGGGCTGCGGAAGCTTGAGCGCGCGATCGATCAACTGCATCCCATCTTCGCCACCGAGCCGGAGATCAGTGAGGATGACATCAATTGTCTCCCGCTCCAGTACGCTAATCGCCCCACCGATATCTTCGGCAACATAGACGTCGTACTCTTCTTCGAGCAG
The DNA here is from genome assembly GCA_003217965.1 of Verrucomicrobiota bacterium. GTDB lineage: Bacteria > Verrucomicrobiota > Verrucomicrobiia > Chthoniobacterales > UBA10450 > AV69. The sequence goes on from QHNB01000228.1 coordinate 4,968, forward strand.
ACGGCGCAGCCCGTCCCGGGTATGCTTTTCGTCGTCAACAATAAGGATCGTTGGCTGCATCCTCGGCTTCAGCCTTGATCCTTCGTTCCCTCTCTTTTCCCCGCCTCAAGCATGCGCACACGTTGATCCTTGAAGGGTAACCGAATCGTCAGCGTTAATCCCTTGCCTTCGGCACTCTCGATCGCGAGCTCACCTCCGTGTTCGCGTACGATCCTGCGCACAATCAACAGGCCGAGGCCGGAGCCGCTCGATTTGGTCGTGTAATACGGCTCGAAGACACGACTTAACGCTTCGGCCGACATGCCGCCACCGTTATCGGTAAAACTCACGCGCACGTGGCTATCGTCCATATCGGTGCGAATGCGCAAGATGCCGCGCCGCTTCATCGCTTCAAAGCTGTTCTTGATGATGTTGTAAAAGGCCTGCTTCATCTGATCGCGATCGATTTGGACGAGAGGCAGGTCGGAACGGGGCTCGCTTTCAACCACGATGTCGCGCGCCTCAATTTCCGGGGCGAAGAAATGCAGTGTCTCCTCGACGATGGCGTTGATGTTTGCCGGCTGCAGCTGCGGCTTCGAGGGCCGAATAGCGCGCAGGAACTGAGTCACGATCGAATCCAGCCGGCCGATTTCGTCACGTGCGACCTTGATTGATTGCCCGAGCTCGTCTCGCTCTTGGCCCTTCAATTTCCGAGCCGCGCGTTCCATCAGCTGAAGATGAATGTTTAATGAATTCAGAGGATTTCCGATTTCATGCGCGACGCCGGCAGCGAGCAGAGTCAGGGCATTCAAGCGCTCGCTTTCAATCGTTTTTTCGGCGGTGCGACGGCTTTCCGTGATATCGCGCAAGATAATAGCGTAGCCAACCTGGTGCCCTGCCCCATCGGCCTGCACATCTTCTGCGCGATGCTCGATCATCAAGGGCACGATGTAGAAGTTGATGAATCGGTTCGATGGATAAAAAATTTCGAGATCGCGCGTGACCGGCCCGCCGCTTCTGGTCAGCGAATGCCAGTCCAGACCACGCACCCGCTCGTCAAGCTTCTTGCCAATCGAGTCTTCGGCATCCAACCCGAAAAGTTCGCAGGCAGCATCGTTCATGTAAGTGATTTTGCCGCTGGAATCGGTGACAATGATCCCTTCCTGGATCGCGTTGAAAACGGTTTCGAGGAATCCTTTTTCCTGCGCCAGACGCAGCAAATAATTCTGGACATCTTCCGGCCCAATCTTGCCGAGGCGACCGATCAGTTTTGCGAGAAAGCCGGATTTCATATCGCTGTCATCCTGAGCGGAGTGAAGGATCTCTCAGTGAATCGAGAGATTTCTCGTAGGGGCCGACCCTGAGCACGGTCGAAGGGCTCGCAATGACAAACCTGTAGTGGCGGCTATTCCGGACCGAAGCCGGAGGACTGCCGCGGTCGGCGACCGCGGCTACAGCTTGCCAATTAGCCGACACCATTGTGCCCGGCGGCCACCGGCTGTCCTGTCTCCGCTTCCGCCCGCTCCTTCAGCGCCGCCTTGCGCGAAAGTTTCACACGTCCCTTGTCATCAATCCCGATGCATTTCACCCAAATGATGTCGCCAACCTTCGCCACATCCTCCGTTCGCTTCACCCGAAAATCAGCCAGCTCCGAAATGTGGACCAGCCCATCTTTGCCTGGGAACACTTCCACAAACGCGCCGAATTCCTTGGTCGAAACGACACGGCCCTGATAGGTCTGGCCGATCTCAATCTCGCGCGTCATGCCGGAGATGATTTCCTTGGCTCGCGCCATCGATTCGCCATTGGTCGCGTAAATGTGCACCGACCCATCGTCTTCGATATTAATTTCCGCGCCGGTTTCAGCCACGATTCCTTTGATCGTTTTGCCGCCCGGGCCGATGAGCGCACCAATTTTCTCAGGGTTGATCTTGATCGTTTCGATCCGGGGCGCGTATTTGCTGAGCTCGCTCCGCGGTTTCGCAATCGTTTCCTGCATGATCGCCAAGATTTTCGCGCGCGCTTCTTTCGCGCGATAAATCGCCTCTGCCAGAATTTTACGGCTAATTCCGGGGAGTTTGAGATCGAGTTGATAACCGGTGACGCCAGTGGCCGTGCCGCAGAGTTTGAAATCCATGTCCCCGAAATGATCTTCCGAACCAATAATATCGGTGAGAAGCTCATAACGTTTCAGTTGTTCGTCCTCGTATTCCGTTACCAGTCCGACAGAAATTCCGGCAACCGTTCCCTTCACCGGCACTCCGGCATCCAGTAGCGCAAGCATCCCACCGCAAACACTTGCCATTGAAGTCGACCCGTTCGATTCCATCACCTCGCTTGATACGCGAATGGCGTAACGGAAATCGTTTTCGCTCGGGACGATCGGTTCGAGTGAACGTTCCGCCAACGCGCCGTGGCCAATCTCACGCCGGCTGGCTCCGCCAAAACGCCCCGTCTCGCCCACGCTGAATGGCGGGAAATTGTAGTGTAACAGGAAATGCTTTGATTGTTCGCCACCGCCATAGGCATCGATCATTTGCGCCTCCTCGATGGGCGCGAGAGTCGCGAGAGCGAGGGCTTGCGTTTCGCCCCGCTGAAAAATGGCCGAGCCGTGCGCACGCGGGAGAACGCTGACTTCGCACGAAATCGGTCGCAAATCCTGGTATCCACGGCCATCCACTCGTTTGCGCTTCTCCAGAACGCTGATGCGAAAAGCTTTTTTCTGCACATAATCGAAGGCCTGCGTGATCGCGAAACTGTCCGCTTCCGCATGTTTCTCCAGGATCGCTTTCTTCACTTCTTCGCGAAGAGCTTCGACAGCTTTTGCGCGCGCCACTTTGCCTTCGGTGTAAAGGGCGCCTTCGATCCGGTCGCCCGCCACCTTATACGCGATGTCGAGTAGATCGCGATTCACTTCCAAGAGCGGCATTGCGCGCTTCGGTTTGCCGACTTTCGCCGCTAGCTCCCTCTGACTGCGAATCATCTCGCGCGCATGCCCATGGGCGAACTCCAGCGCTTTAACGAATTCCTCCTCCGGTAATTCATTCGCCGCCCCTTCGATCATGATGACGTCGTTCTCTGTGCCGACGTAAACGAGATCGAGATCGCTTTGCTCTCGCTGGGTGTGGGTTGGATTCGCTACGAACTCACCCTTGACCCGACCAACCCGCACCGCGCCGATCGGCCCATTGAATGGGATATCTGACACGCAAAGCGCAGCTGAAGCGCCGTTAATTGAAAGAATGTCCGGGTCATTCTCGCCGTCGGCGCTGAGCAGGATCGAAATGATCTGGGTATCGTAAAAATAGCCTTGAGGAAAAAGAGGACGCAGCGGCCGATCAGTCATCCTCGAAGTAAGCGTTTCCTTCTCACTTGGACGGCCTTCCCGTTTAAAATAGCCGCCCGGAAACTTTCCCGCGGCCGCGGCTTTCTCGCGATAATCGACGGTGAGGGGAAAAAAATCCTGCCCTTCCTTAATCGTGGTGGCTGAGACCGCGCTCGCCATGACGATAGTGTCGCCGCTGGAAACAACGACTGAGCCGTCGGCCAGCTTCGCGATCTTGCCTGTTTCTATGGATATATTGTGGGCGCCAATTTGCGCTGTGACCTTATGTTGCATTTTAACTTTCCTGGATGTGCAAGAATCCAGGCCGGTCACCCTGATTGTAGGTGTCAATTCCGCTCTGAGCGGCGCTGAAACCTAAAACCCAAGGTGCCGTTTCGGCCTGGTCTGCGGTTTATCTGTCGTTCAGCTTCGAAACGAAGCGATGGCGCAGTCGCGGCTACTTCCGCAAGTTGAGCTTGTCGATCACCTTTCGATATCGATCGCTTTTCGAGCGACTCAGGTAATCGAGCAAGCTGCGCCGGTGGGCGACCATCTTCAGGAGGCCGCGCCGCGAAGAATGATCCTTCGCGTTGGTCTTTAGGTGTTCGGTGAGCTGCGCGATCCGTCGGGTTAGCAACGCGACTTGCACGTCTGCGCTCCCGGTGTCTTTCTCGTGCAGCTGGAACTCCTTAAGATCCACCGCTTCGATGTTCTCTGCCATAACGAAGCGGCTATTGTAGATGAAGAATGGCTGGCTGCAAGTCGCTCTCGTTGCCTTGTAGGTGCTGCTGCGTTGTAGCTGCCGCCGTCCTCGGCGACAGAATCACTTGACAGCCAAAGGGGACAATAGCCTGTGCTGCACCGTCCCGACCGAACGCTCATCCAAGATGCCGCTCCCGTTCGCCTCCGTACCACATCGCCAGCTTATGGCGCGACATCACGGCGCGCCTCCCGCCGCACAAGAGGGCAAATCCGTGCCGGAAAATTTTTCGGCCGGAATACAATCGCAATTTGCGGCCGGAAGTAATTGCCGGGTCCGACAATATCTTAAAGCGGCCGAGCTTCTTTAATGCAAAAGTAAATAAGATTTCCTCGCCCGCGAAATAGGTCTCGTCGAAGCCACCGACCGCCAAGAAGTTTGGGCGCGTGGTGAACAGAAACGCCCCGGCTCCAAGTTGAAGCGAAAAATACATGGTGGTGAACGCGCTAAACAAGATTCTCCCCCAGCGCGGGATTTCGTCATCGACTCGGAGCCGGCTCCCGCCCCCGACACAGCCCGAATCGAGAGCGCCGATCACGCCAGCTACATGGTCCGCCGTGATGCGCGTGTCGGCATCGACAAAAACGAAAACATTGCCGGTTGCGACCCGGGCGCCGGCATTTCGGGCCGCGGCAATTTGCCGGCGATTGATTGAGACGACTCGGGCCGCGAATTGCCCTCCGATGCTGGCGGTAGCATCGGTCGATCCATCGTCGACAAGGACGATTTCGTAATCGCACCCAACGGCGCCGGCTGCCGAGTGAATACTTTGCAAGGTTCCGGGCAATTCGGTTTCTTCATTGTAGGCCGGGACAATGAATGAAATCGTTCGTGCCAAAAGCACATCTTGCGGATTTCTTTTCGCCACGGGCGCTGATTCGAGCTTAGATCAAGCCAAATAGCGGAATGCGGATTCTAGAGTCCATGGCGAATTTGGCGCTCTACGGTCATGCGCGCCCGCTAAGGAACGCGCGGCCGGTGAACATTACTCTTCTCCGTCATAGTAGTCCGCCGGTTCAGCTTTAATGATGATGTCGCCGTCTCCGGTTGAAACTGCCCATTTCCCACTATCCGGATAATAACAAGTATCATCGGCTGGATTGTCCGCGATCACATAATAAACGAAGTCTTCCGTTCCTTCGTTCCATAGTTGATGGGCCTCGTGTGGATGAAAAATGAAAGTGTCGCCAGCAACTACTTCACTAGTTCCCGACGCGTCCCGGACCATCCCGCGTCCTGAGAGAACGAGATAGAACTCGGTTTGCGCAACATGGGCATGATATGGGCAATACATCGAGCCAGGCGGAATACGCACCCAAGCGAGGTCAAACGGATGGCGCTTGCGCACATCTAAGGACTCAGGCTCTCGGCCGAGCGCAATTGATATATCCTTAACGAACTTGCGATACTTCCCCTTTGGCGAATGACGCTCACCTTCCTTCACTTCGGAGAGATTAGTCTTTCTCATACTGGTTGTTCAGGGCTTGTTGCTGGGACCACAGTTAAACCCTCATAGGTCTCGTTAACGATATGATCGACGACCGCTTTCATATCATGCGTCCGCTCCCAAACCGCCAGCTGCCGGTCCGCGCCGGTGCCTTCGCGTAGAACCTTCTCGATATGGTTCATTTCCCGCCTACTCCCCAATTCTTCTACTTCGGTTTCGACGAACTCGATGATTTCGTGAATTAGACTCCGGGTTTCCGCTTCACGTTCCTTGCCGAAATCAATCAGCTTTCCATCGATGCCATAGCGGGAGGCCCGCCAACGATTCTCATCGAGCAAACGCCGCCGATAAATGCGGAAGGTGACGTTTTGCCGCAGCAATTTGTGGAGCTTCACAATCACGGCCTGAATGAGGGCGGCAATGCCCAAAGTGTCATCGACGCGCGATTGGGCATCACACACTCTTACTTCCAGAGTGTCAAAGAAAGGGTGAAGTCGGATGTCCCACCAAATTTTCTTGGCATTATCAATACAACCGGTCTTAACGAGAAGTTTGCAGTAATCGTCATACTCAGAAAGGGATTCAAAGGAATCCGGAATACCGGTCCGAGGGAAACGCTCAAAAACTTTGAGCCGATATCCCTTGAGCCCAGTATCGTGACCAACCCAGAACGGCGAATTCACCGACAGGGCATAAATGTGGGGCAGGAAGTAACGAGCCTGATTCATGACGTGGATGGCCGTGTCCCGATCTGGTACCCCAACGTGGACATGCAATCCAAAAATCAGGTTGGCACGGGCGAGCAATTGCATGTCGCGGACAATTTCCTTGTAACGTTCGCCTTCAGTAATGAGCTGGTCACGCCAATGGGAAAATGGATGCGTGCCGACGGACGCGATCTTGAGCCCGTCCCGCGCAGCCAGGCCGGCCAGATCGCTGCGCAGACTCGCAACATGTTGGCGGGCATCGGTAATGTCGCGGCAAATTTCCGTGCCGAGCTCGACCACGGATTGATGCATCTCAGGCTTGACCCGCTCCTTCAGCATTATCTTGCCATCCTCGAGAATCTCTTGAATGTGCGAGCGCAACTGGCGCGTCTCGGGATCGATAATGGCAAACTCTTCCTCGATCCCAAGAGTGAAGACGTGATCTTTTGGGCTCATCAAATTCAATCCGTCACTGCATCTTCGGCAGAAATCCGCCGATTGTCACGCAGCGCACGATCACTCGAAAATATGGAGCAGGACCTTGTGGAAACCGGTAATACCGGAAGTAAATTCGCGATCCTCCTCGAACTCCTGGACTTCACCTTCGCCGTCGGTCGCGCGTACCACCAGCGTGTAATCCCCGCTCTCATCTGGCTGCCAATCATGACTCCACAGTGACCAGGTCAACTTCGTTCCGGGGTAATGGATCGTGGCGTCGTCCCACGATTCGCCGTCATCGAAACTCATTTCTACGCGTGATATGCCGCGGTCACCGCCAAACGCTACGCCCTTTATCGGAACTCCCCGCTTCGCGTCAGCCAATTTGATCCACGATTCGTTATCTGGAACATCGATCCGGGAGCGCGTCGGCACGATGAAATCAGGACCCCATCCCTGCGTCTCGTAAAAACCCTTCGCATCCGCGCCCGCTACCTCAATGCGAGTAAGCCATTTCACATGTTTCTCGCCGAAATAACCCGGCACGATCACCCGTGCCGGAAAGCCGTGGCGATGCGGTAACGTCTGACCGTTCATTTTGAAAGCGATGAGCGTGGTCGGGTCCATCGCTTTTTCGAGCGGGAATGTGTCTGCGTAATTGTCAACGCCGTGCAGCTTTACCTTCGCTGCGCCGTTAAGGGGACCCGCCGATTGCAGCAAATCAGCCATTGGAATACCGCGCCAGACCGCATTGCTCATCAAACCAGCATCGAGGCCATTGCTGATGCACATCAGAGTTGTTTCCTGGTCGACCATCGACATCGCCTTCAAGTCTTGCAGCCGATAGGTGCGAGGACTTTGCACAAGTCCGCTCACTTCGAGGTGCCACAGACCTTCATTTACTCGTGGGTCGACGACGTTTTTGGTGACGCAATAAAATTGCTCATTGGGCGTAATCGGCTGCACTCCCGGGCCCTTGTACTGAGTACCGTCATAGCTGAATGTCGCGATACGAAAGAGTTTCCGAGCAATAGCTGTCACCCCACCGGCAAGAAGCAGGCCGAATATTCCCATCAAAAATGCGCGGCGCCCAACCTGAGGGGAAAATTCAGTCGAAGGGCGACCCCGGGGCGCGGCCGTTACGAAATCAAAACCGAGCACGAGGGTGCGTTCGAAAACCAGGAATGATAAGCCAAGGCCGAGGAGCGTGACCGCGCGCGCAGCATCGATGGGCATGCCGGCATAATGCGTTCCGAGCACCGGCCACAACAGAATCGCGCTCACTAATAGCGGCAGCACTGCAAAAACCAAAAGAGTGGACCAGACGGGGCTACGATCTCGGTTCCGTATAAGGACACCATAAATGAGCCCACCGATCGCCCCGACAAAGCGATCGCCCAGGATGACAAGTGGCGTCGCAATTCGCAGCTTCCAAGCCAGCAATAACATCACCAAGGTCATGGCGATTCCCGCGACCAATCCCGCGAGTAATCCGCAAAATGCCGCTTTGCTTCGACTCAGCTCGTGCATGGTTGGGATCGGCGATCTCTGAGAGCGACTCCGGAGTTGGATGTAGCGCGCCAGTCAGCTTTTAGCCAGCGCGATCCGAAAAAAAGTGGCAACGATTCGCCACCCGGCCAGAAATGTGCCCCGCAATGTGCCCGAGACCTTCGACGTCCCACCGGCGCGTCGGCGGTGGTCCACTGGAACTTCCAGAATGCGAAGACCTGCCCGGGCCGCTTTCATCTGCATCTCGAGATTCCAACCATAGGTTTTCTCCCGCATGTCGAGTTTCGCCAGCGCATCCCGCCGGATCGCGCGAAATGCACACATGTCTGTGTAGCGGACGCCGTAGAGCAGACGGATCAAAAATCCGGCAAGATACCCGGCAAAAACCTGCTGGAAATTCATGCTGCCAGCCTCACGATGACCCCGGATGCGCGAGCCAATCACGAAATCATGCGTGCCGTGATAGATCGGGTCGAGTAATGCCGGCATCAGCGCCGGCACGTCGCTGCCGTCGCCATCGAGAAAAACAATGATATCGCAATCCTTTGACACGGCCGCGACGCCGGCCGCACATGCCCAGCCATAGCCGCGGGTTGCCCTAACGACGCGAGCGCCCGCAGTTTCCGCTTGCTCGGCAGTGCGATCGGTACTTTCGTTGTCGACCACGATCACCTCACGAGGAATCGCGGTCGCGGTCACTTCGCGCACCACTGCCGCGATTGGCTCCTCTTCGTTCAGTGCCGGTACGACGACCGATACGTTCATTTTAGCTCCAGTCCGGGAAGTTCAGCGAATACCAACGAAAGAAGGCGGGCCGCGCGATAGTCAAACAAACGGTAACGAGGCGGCCTGGGAAAACAAAACTGTTAAGGCCGGACAGGGACGCAATTTAGGCAGACGTGGCGACACGATGGACGATCCCTTTCCGGCGCAAAATCTCAGCGGCTTCGCTGAAATAGTCCAGTACATCAGACTGCGAGCGGATCCAATCGAGGTAGCGCCCGATGCCCTCTTCAAGCTCGACCTTCGGTTCGTAGCCGACCGCGCGAATACGATCGGTCCCGCTGGTGAGATGTCGCATTTCACCGGGCCGAAATTCGCCGTTAATCTCCGGCTCTATTTGGATCCCCAGCGCCTTCCCAATGCGTTGCGCAATCTCGCGAACACTGACGCCTTTGCCGCTCCCGACGTTTACCGGCAATCCGTCGAGCTTATCAGTGGTAGCAGCCAGCAAATTGGCCCGCGCAATATCTTCTACAAAGGAGAAATCACGTGTCTGCTCGCCGTCCTCGTACAAGACCGGTGGCAGGTCGTTTAGGAGACGGGTGCAAAAGATTGCGATTACGCCGGTATAAGGATTGAAAATTGATTGGCGCGGTCCGTAGGTGCAGGAATAACGGAGCGCGACCGTTGGAATGCCCATCTGTTTTCCCCAGAGAAGCACGAGTTTCTCCTGATCGACCTTGGTCAATCCGTAAACGGTCTCACCCCCGACCGGCGCGTTCTCGGGCGTTGGAACGCTTGCGGTCGGCTCGTTGCAATTTGGACAATGCACTGACCAGTCACCGCGCTTTAGTTGCTCCACCGGGCGAACGTTCGGAAAAACAAGACCGTGCTTCGGACAATCGCCTGCGCCTTCGCTGTAAACGGCCTGGGAACTGGCGACGACGATCTTTTTGATCGGCAGATTTTTTTCCCGAATGACTTCGAGCATTTGCGCGGTTCCGAGCGAATTCACGTGCACATATTTCGCGATTTCAGGCATGTAGCCGCCGTAAGCTGCTTGGTGGAAAACGACATCGATATCCATCAGAACCTGAGTGACCGTCTTGCGATCGCGCAGGTCCCCCTGAATGAAGTCGGCGTTTTCATTGATCCATGCCGGTTTGCCGCGCTTGTGCGTGTTCGGCTCGATGTTATCGAGAACGCGCACGCGCCATCCTTCCTCGATGAGCAGGTCGGCCACATGGGATCCGATCAGTCCTGCGCCGCCAGTGACCAGCGCGCGTTTTCTGTTGTTGCTCATTGGGACCAAATTCTGTCGCGACCCTCACGGTCGACGATTTGACGGAGAAACTTTGTGGTTGCTGGCGCGCTCCTATCGTCCTTGCCAAGCAATTCGTCACATAAACGCCGGAGAGCGGCGCGATCGTCGATGTCAAAGAAACTCGGCAAAATGTGGACTTCGAGACCGATTTCTCGAGCACGTGCAACGGTTTGGTCGAAAACCCGCTCAGTGCTCCAATCGATGTCCGCAAATAGGTGCACGTGCGGGTGTTTCATTCCAATCAGGTAGTAGCCGCCGTCGTCGGTCGGGCCGAGCACAACACGCTCGGCTTGGCCTTGCAAGACATCGACTGCCTCGCGGAACGCCCCCGCCGTCACCATCGGGCTGTCCGAATCAATCAGACAACACGATTGAAAACCGACGCGCAGCAAGTCTTCCGCCGCAAGAAGGAGCCGCTCGCCGAAGCCGTCCCCGCGTTGTGGCAGCAATTTAAAATCAGGCGGCAAAAATTCATCATATTCGTGGCCCGCCTCGGCCGGAGTATAAACAGCGACACCTCGCGCGTTTTCTCCTGCGCGGGAGATGGCACTGGCTGTGTCTCGCAAAAAGCAAACATTCAATGCAGCCGCTTCCTCGGCCGTGAGTGGCGGCTGCAATCGCGTCTTAACTTTGCCGGCCCGGGGGGCCTTGGTCAGGATCGCGAGGGCGCAGAATCCTGCGATCTGGTCATTCGGCGAAGAAGTAAGAACGCGATCTTTGTGCACCCCGTCCAGACCGGGGCGATCCGATTGCGTCACTGCTTTTCGCACAGCGCGTAGTGATAGCGTCCCTCCCGCCAAACGCGCACACTCTTCCATGGCTGCATGTAAAAGAGCTGTTCAAACCTCTCGAGTGAAAAAACTGTCGCCATGCTTGGCTCACGGCATCCGTTTGCTTGTCCACGTACACTTGCAACCAGCCACAGCATAAACAACGGAATGGATGCCCAAAATTTGTACCGCGGTTCTGCGATAAAACAGCGGCCGCCGCTTCTCAATACCCGAAACATCTCGGCCAAAGCGCGCGCCGGGCCCGGCAAGACCGTGAACAGACGGGAGGCGATTAAATAATCGAAGCTCTGCGCTGGGCGAGTAACATCAAAAACATCGCCTCGCTCGAAGCGGCAATTATTAACGCCGAGCGCCACTGCCTTTTGTTCGGCATATTCCAACTGGCGACAGGATTGATCCACGCCCAAGACATCGAGCTCCGGAAAGGACTTGGCCAGTGCGCGCGAGTAAAAGCCAGGGCCGCATCCAAGTTCGACCAGGCGCGCTCTGGATGGTGGCACTGCTCAAAGAGGCTGTCTGCTTTTGGAATCTCAGCTGGTCCGACTAAGTTTGCCGAGGCTGGAGCGAGGGGTTTGGCGAGCTGACTCATGCGGCGAAGGCGTGTTCGGACTCTAGCAGGGTTGTTGTTATCACGCTTTCTGAGATTTTTTTGCTTCGTTCACATTGTTTCTTCATCATCAAGCAGCCAATAACTCGGCTGTGACGACATCCTCCCCAGGGCCGAGCACGTGCAATTACCGGTGAACAAACTTAGCGCCGCCGCCCAGGATTGCCCACCGGGAGCAGACAAGACGCTGCTTGTTACAAGTTATTCGAAGTTGTTGGCTTCTTTTTGCGTAATCCGTTAACAGCACCGGTGTGAAAGCTTCGTTCCAGGGACGCACGTTGGCCGTCGCGCTTTTATGGATCGTTGTCATCCAGTTCAGCGCGCTAGCTAGACAACGAGAGGAAGTCTCGTTGGCCGAGATTCAGAAAATCCTTAGCGGAAAAAATTTTATCGATTTGACTCACGTCTTCGCGCCAGGCATTCCGCGGTGGTCCGGTTTTCCAGACGAACAACGCCAGACCATTTATTGGTACGAAAAAAAACCCGGATTAATGGGAGAAGGGTTCTTCGCGGAACTTTTCACCCACGTTGGCCAATGGGGCACTCATATTGATCCGCCGGCCCACTTCATCAAAGGGCTGCGGACGGTGGACCAGATCGAATTGAAGGAAATGATCTTACCGCTGGTGTCCATCGACGTGCATGAAGACTGCGCGAAAAATCCGGATTACACGCTTTCGCTGGAACGCGTGAAAAAATGGGAAGCCGAGCACGGGCAAGTTCCTGCCGGCGCATTTGTCGCGATGCGGACAGATTGGTCAAAGCGCTGGCCGGACGCGGCGAAGATGGCAAACAAAGATGCCCAAGGTGTGGCCCATTATCCTGGCTGGAGTCTGCCCGCCCTCAAGTATCTGTACGAGGAGCGCAAAATCACTGCCTCCGGTCACGAGACCACTGACACCGATCCGGGGATTGCGACCACCAAGGAGGATTACTCGCTCGAGACCTACGTTCTAAGTACCAATCACTATCAAATCGAGCTGCTCACGAACCTCGATCAGGTCCCGGAATCCGGGGCGCTCATCGTCTGCACATTTCCGAAACCGAAGGGGGGGTCCGGATTTCCCGCGCGAGTCTTTGCTATTTTGCCGTAGCTCGATTGCTTCTGCTTTCGCCGCGCGTGTGAAAATCACCCGGAGCTTTTTCGCGGATGCCTCCTCAGCAGAATGCGTCCTGGAAAAATTGCACTCGAATTCGCAAGGGAGAGCGCGACATAAAAGCATCGTCGTATTTACAACCCGTAACGATAGCTAGCGCGGTTGGCGCCGCAGGCATGCATTGACGACGGAGGAACCTAACGTTAATCGGGCATGCACGGAATGAATTTGCTCGAAGAACTTCAGGAACACGTCGTCTGCGGGGACGGGGCGATGGGGACGCTCCTGCTCGATCAAGGTCTTCCGATGGAGGCGTGCCTGGAAGAGATTTCCGTCAGCGATCCGGAGCGTGTCTGCGCGATCCATCGCGATTACATCGCGGCTGGCGCACGCGTAATTGAAACAAATTCCTTCGGAGCGAATGCAGCGCGGCTGGCGCGGTTTGGTCTCGAAGACCGCGTTGCGGAACTCAACAAAGCGGCGGCGCGAATTGCTGTCGAAGCGGCGCACGGCCATGATGTCTGTGTCGCAGGCAGCGTCGGCCCGCTCGGACTGAGCGCCCTGGACGCGGAGGAACGCGGAATTGACCGCGCAAAATGTTTTCGGGAACAAATCGAGGCACTACTCGATGGCGGGGTCGATCTGATTTTTCTGGAGACCTTCATGGACGATGCGGAGATGCAGATCGCTCTTCGGGCAAAGAAGTCGGTCAGTGATTGTGCAACGATCTGCTCATTTGCGTGCGAACCGGAGGGGCGGCTGGCCTCAGGCGTTTCGATTGTGGAAGCGTTTTCAAAGCTGCGAGCGGCAGGTGTGCAGATTACAGGCGTGAATTGCATGAATGGTCCACACGCGACGGTTCAGTTACTTCAGCGCATTCCCATCGAGGGGCTGCTCGCTGCGTATCCAAACGCTGGCTATCCGCGCTATACGGAAGGTCGTTTCATCTACCACGCCGCGCCCGATTATTTCGCGCGCGCGGCCCGAGAGATGGTAGGCGAAGGAGCGCGCTTAATCGGCGGTTGTTGCGGAACCAACGCCCGAACCATCGCAGCCATCGCCAAATCGATCGAAAACTTGACGCCGGTGAAGTCAAAGCCGGTGCGTGTCATCGCGCCGCTTCCAACCCCGACAAAAAAAATCGTGTCGGCTGAGGAAGAAAGCTTGCTCGATAAGATTGCCGCCGGGAAACGCGTGATCATTTGCGAATTCGACCCTCCCAAGACACTAGCTTTGGAAAAATTCTTCCAAGGAGCGCAAGAGCTTGTTCAAGCGGGCTGTGACGCGATCACATTGGCTGACAATTCGCTCGCTATCCTGCGTGTCAGCAATCTCGCCATTGGTGCAATGTTGAAGGAACGATTCGGTATCACTCCGCTGCTGCACTTGAGTTGTCGCGACCGCAATGTGCTCGGCTTACAGAGCGAACTCCTCGGCATGGCAGCGCTCGGTATGCGCCATGTGCTCCCGCTCACCGGTGATCCGGCCCGCGTGGGCGATCATCCCGGCGCGTCATCGGTTTATGATGTGAACTCGATCGAGCTCATCTCGATCATCAAAAAATTGAATGAAGGATTCACTCATGCGGGCAAATCGCTGAAAACCCAAACCCGCTTTATCATTGGGTGTACGTTTAACCCGAATGCGAAGAACTTGGATTCCCAGGTGAACCGCCTCGAACGAAAAGTGGCGGCCGGCGCGCAATACGTGATGACGCAGCCGGTGTTTGATGTGGAGCTGGTTGCCGAAACGAAACGGCGAACGGCACATTTATCGATTCCGATCTTTATCGGTGTGTGGCCGCTGATGAGCTCCCGTCAAGCCGAGTTTCTGCACAACGAAGTTCCCGGAATCATTGTTCCGGAAGAGGTGCGGAAGCGGCTGGCGAATGTGCCAGCGGAGGATGCCCGGACCGTCGGTATAAAGATTGCGCGGGAAATCACAGAAAACGTGCTTACGCACTTCCCCGGCGTGTATTTGATCACGCCATTTCTTAATTTCGAATCGACTTGCGAGCTCGCTCAATTTGCGCGCAAGGTATGACGATCTGATTTTCGCAGTATGCTATCCGGCCGATTAAGTGATGTTTCTCTTTCACGGTCAGATTTAACAAGTGTGAGGTGCAAACTCATTGGCCCGGATTGGAGATTGCGTCGCTCAACTTTGCGGCTAGGCGGGGCCATGAAAATTATAAGTACCTGGTAACGAGGACATAATGTATTTTACAGAATTTGAAGTGCTTGTGATTGGTAGCGGTCACGCTGGAATAGAGGCAGCTTTGGCCTCGGCTCGGCTCGGCTCTCGAACGCTGATTTTGACCCAGAACCTGGACACAATTGGCCAAATGTCTTGTAACCCGGCTATCGGAGGATCGGCCAAGAGCCATATCGTGAAGGAGATCGACGCTCTCGGTGGCGCAATGGGGATCAATGCGGACGCAACCGGCATTCAATTTCGGACTCTGAATAAGAGCAAGGGACGAGCGGTCTGGGCGACTCGTGTTCAGTGCGACAAAAAAGCCTACCAATTCCGCTTGAAGGCGGTTTTAGAACGAACGCCCAATCTGAGTTTGTTACAGGGCACAGCCGCTGGGCTGAGGGTTAAAAATGGCAGCATTGCCAGCGTGACGACCGATTTGGGTGTAGAGATTAGGGCGAAGACGGTAGTAATAACAGCGGGCACTTTCTTGCGCGGCTTGCTGCACGTGGGCGAGCACTCTAAGGCTGGTGGTCGAATGGGAGATGCAGCCTCGAGCTTAAGCGACAATATCCGGGGGTTAGGCTTCGAGTCGGGCCGATTCAAGACCGGGACTCCATGCCGAATAAATGGCCAGTCGATAGATTTCAACCGCCTGGAGATACAAGAGGGCGACGAACCCCCGCCCCGCCTGTCATTTCTCAGCAGAATTGCACGTGGACGCGATGACCTGTTCACGCTGAATTTCGCCGCGGATGGCATGTTCCACGTGGAACAACTCCCTTGCTGGATCACTCACACGACACCGGTTACCCACGAAATCATTCGCTCAAATCTCCATCGTTCTCCCCTTTACCAGCGCAGGATCAAAGGCACAGGACCCCGATATTGCCCCTCAGTTGAAGACAAGGTCGTTCGCTTTGCGAACAAAGAATCACACCAACTCTTCCTCGAGCCGGAGGGTCGGCACTCGGACGAGTTTTATGTAAATGGAGTTTCAACCAGCTTGCCCTTCGACGTCCAATTAGCACTGATCCATTCGGTTCCAGGATTGGAGCGAGCGGAAATTCTTCGCGCCGGCTATGCCGTCGAATACGACTATTTTGAGCCCACTCAGCTTCATCCTACTTTGGAGACCAAGCGTATACCTGGCTTGTTTTTTGCCGGGCAGATCAATGGCACATCCGGTTATGAGGAAGCGGCCGGGCAGGGATTGATTGCCGGAATAAACGCTGCTCTGAAGGTCCAAGGACGTCCTGCATTCGCACTCTCAAAGGACATTAGCTACATTGCCGTCCTGATCGACGATCTCATTACTCGCGGAACAGACGAACCATATCGTATGTTTACTAGTAGAGCCGAAAATCGCCTCAGCCTACGCGAGGATAATGCTGATCTGCGCCTAACTGAATTGGGTGCAGAGATTGGTCTTGTCACTCCAGCCCGCAACCTGGAAACGCAAAGGAAACGCCGCGAGATCCGGGAGTTGGAGAATGCAATTGACAGCTTGTGGCTTAACGGCAGGCCGCTAAAGCAGGCAATGAAGGACCCAATCTTTTCAGCAGAAGCGATTCCGGTGGAGGTATTTGAGCTGGCGAGTCGCGCCGCTTGGGAGCACGTCATCGCCGACGCGAAGTATGCAGGATACATCGCGCGATACAAGCGAGACGATTCGAGGTCCTACGCGAGAGGTGACCGCTCAATACCAGATGGGCTCGATTTTGCGGCAATTCCTGGTTTGAGGAATGAAACACGTCAAAAGCTTGAGCGATTTCGGCCAGTAAGTTTGGAAGGTGCAAGACGGATTTCCGGAATAACCCCAGCAGATCTCTCAATTATAGACCTCTGGCTGAGTTCAAGGCATTTATCATAGCGAGTGATTTACGCGATCACGATACTCGTGAGCTATCTTATCGGAGCTGTTCCCTTTGGGGTCTTCGCGGGGCAATTCGCTGGCATTGATATCCGCCAACACGGGAGCAAAAACATTGGGGCGACCAACGTTGTTCGTACGCTTGGAAAAAAGTACGGAATTGCGGTCTTTCTTGCCGACGCGCTCAAAGGATTGATTGCCGTGCGATTAGCGGTTTGGTTCGCTGGAGCTGACCCTTTTTATAGAAATTCTCTAGGCGTTCTCGCCGCGCTTTTTGTGGTGATCGGCCATTCCTTCCCTGTCTGGCTTCGGTTTCGTGGAGGAAAGGGCGTCGCCACGTCGGGCGGTGCCTGTCTGGGGCTCCTGCCTGTGCCGACATTGGTCAGCGGTCTCGTTTGGATTGTGGTGTTCTTGGCGTTCAGATACGTTTCAGTTGCGTCAATTGCGGCGATCGCCTCGCTTCCGCTAACTGTATGGTTTCTTTCGGATCGCGGTAATTCGAACTATCTAATGCTTGGCTTTTCAGCCTTCATTGCCGTTCTCGTGACTTGGCGCCATCGAGAGAACATCGTTCGGCTAATACGTGGCACAGAGCCTCGGTTCGACCGCAAGTGAGACGCACTGCAATCATCGGTGCGGGAGGCTGGGGTACCGCTTTAGCGGCACTGTGGGCCACCGATGGGCGGTCAATTTCACTGTGGGGCAACAATCCACAGCGAATCGATCGCGTCCGAACATCGCGCGAGAATCCAGATTACCTTCCCGGCGTGAAGCTGCCGTCGAATGTGGACGCGACGCATGAGTTTGCCGATTGCGGGAATGCCGATCTTGTCGTTTTCGTTACTCCCTCTCTAGCGATGCGCCAGGTGGCAAGTCGCATTCGCGCTGCCGGCATCAAGGAAAACGCCGTCCTGCTCAGCTGTACAAAAGGGATAGAACACGACACTGGGTTACGGATGAGCCAGATTTTAGCGGAAATTTTCCCGTCGCATACGATGGCGGTGCTATCAGGGCCTAATCTGGCGATTGAAGTGGCGCGCGGGCTGCCGACGGCGACTGTAATCGGATGTGCTGATGAGCGCTGCGCCGCGGGCCTTCAAACGTTTTTAGGAAGTGAGCTCTTTCGTATTTACACGAGTAGTGATGTGACGAGCATTGAGCTGGGCGGAGCATTAAAGAACGTTTTTGCGATCGCAGCTGGAGCGAGCGACGGGCTAGATCTCGGCGATAATTCCAAAGCGGCTCTGGTGACACGCTCTCTCGCTGAATTGCTGCGTCTTGGTTCCGCTATGGGCGGAAACCCGCGCACCTTCTATGGTTTGAGCGGTGCAGGCGATCTGATTGCGACCTGTTTTAGCAAGCACAGTCGTAATCGCCGAGTGGGCGAGCGGCTCGGCCGGGCCGAGACGCTCGCCAGCATCCAAGCGGACATGCAGATGGTTGCGGAGGGAGTGCCGACGGCGCGCAGCGCATTTCAATGCGCGCGCAGGCTTGGAATTGAGACGCCGATTATCGATCAAGTCCACGCTGTCCTTTACCAGGGTAAACCGTTGCGCGCAGCAATGCAGGATCTGCTCGGCCGTGATCCCAAATCAGAACGGCTTTAGGGCTGTAATTGTTGGCAGACGTTTTCGAGCGCTTCCGGGTACAGGATATGTTCGACGGTCTGGATTCGGGCATGGAGCGTTTCTGGTGTATCGCCGCTGAGCACGGGCACCGCGCGCTGTGCTATGACGTCCCCGTGATCGATTTGCTCATCGACGAAGTGAACCGTGACTCCGGTGACCTTCTCGCCGCCGACAAGGGCTTGTTTCCACGCCTCGAGCCCTGGAAATTTTGGCAAGAGCGACGGGTGAATATTAATGATTCGCCGCGGAAATGCACTGAGCATCTGCTCCTTCAATACGCGCATGAAACCGGCAAGGACGACCAGCTCCACTTTCGCTTCCTGTAGCATTTCGACGAGTTCCGCTTCGGCGGCGGGCTCAAGCCTGGTTCGGAAACGTCCAGGAGGTAGATATGTATTTGGCACTCCAAACTCGCGTGCAATATCAAGAATGGGAGCGCCGAGCACGTCGGAAATCACTACCTTTACTTCGGCCGATAATTTGCCGTCCCGAATATGTTGCAGAATGGCGCGACAATTAGATCCTTTGCCCGACCCCAAAATTGCGATGGGAACGATCACGATCCGCAAGCTTTGATCCTTTCGAGCAATTCCGACGTCGAATAGCCCGGCTCGAAGGGAATGATTTCGATTTTACTCCCGGTCTTCTCCAGCACCTCGCGCTCGGCGGCATCGAGCGTTTCGGCTGTGTAATCGCCGCCTTTCACGTAAACGTCAGGTCGAGCCGCGGCGAGGAATTTTGTGGCCCGCGTTTCGGGGAAAATCACGACGTAATCGACCGATTCAACTGCGGCCAACACTTCCGCCCGGTCTTGTTCCCGATTTACGGGTCGGCCCGCTCCTTTCAATTGCCGCACCGATTTATCTCCATTTAAACCAACCACGAGGACATCGCCTTGAGCTTTTGCGGCCGCGAGGTAACGGACGTGGCCGACGTGCAGGATATCGAAGCAGCCATTCGTGGCGACAATGCGTTTTCCCTCGGATTGCAACCGTTGGGATTCCGCAGTGAGTTGCGCGAACGAGATTATTTTATTTTTCAAGTTGCTGGGACGACGCATCGCAAAGCCTTCGGCAGTAGCTCGAATGTTGCCGGCTCGTTGCCAATCAATTCACCATCGACATTGAACCACATACCCGGTTTCGACCTGATGCCGATCTTCCTGGCGCGATGGAAAATTATCGCGTCCGAGGTCAAGTGCTTGCCGACAAGGATTTGCGCGGCGAGCAAGACAAGATCGGCCTTCCCGCGCTCTGGGAGCAGGAGCACATCAAGCAATCCGTCCACAATATCGGCTTCTGGCGCGACCGGAATGCCGGCGGCAACGTAGCGGCCATTTGCGACAATCACGTTGTAGAGATCGAGCTCCAGCGCCTCTCTATCGTCAAGAGTAACACGCGTCGTGTA
This sequence comes from Verrucomicrobiota bacterium, assembly GCA_003217965.1. Classification (GTDB taxonomy): domain Bacteria; phylum Verrucomicrobiota; class Verrucomicrobiia; order Chthoniobacterales; family UBA10450; genus AV69. Next base: position 24,779 of record QHNB01000228.1, read on the forward strand.
ACCGCGTAGTTGCGGAAAGGCCGCGGCGGCGGAGCGCAAATAGGCGAGTGGTCCCCAAGTCTTCTTCATTTCCGGAGTCAGTTTTTCATCAACGAGCCCGCTGAAACCACCGGACGATACATTGACGAAATACCGGACGAAATCGCTTGTCACGCGCACGAGATCAATTTCGCGAATCTGACTCCGAAGAATGTGTTCAATCGCTTCATCAATATCAATTGGAAGACCGAGGGTACGCGCGAAATCGTTCCCTGTGCCCAAGGGGACAAGGGCCAGAATAATGTCACCGCCTGCGGCCGCGATTCCATTTACCACTTCGTTAAGTGTGCCGTCGCCGCCAGCCGAAACGATTTGGTCGAATCCGGCTTCGACCGTTTGACGCGCCAGCTTTTCTATCTCGCCCGGTTTTTCGCTGATGTGTAGCCGCGCCGGATGCAACGCACCCAATCGCTCGCGAATGGAATCGACATCTTTCACCGCGCCGGCGATCGGGTTCAGAATCACGCATGTCTTCATCAGTTTGCGCGACAGTTTCGCCGCCAGCGCATGCGAGGCAATCGTGGTAAACAGTTTTGCACTTGCCTTGAACGAGCATCGGTTGATTGATAGGGGCCCCGCGATGCCAAAAGAAAATTCCGCAAAAAAAACGGGTGCTTATCAGATATCTGAAGGCCCCGTGACCTCATCCTCCTTGCATGGAGGCGTGAAAGACGCAGCCGGGGACATGCCTCTGCCCGCGCATTACGGGAGGCCGTTGCTGCTAGCGGTCGCGCGCGATCCACGCACGCTTTTTGTTTGCTGGAGTGTTGACTGGCCATCGGCGTTTGCGAACGGAGTGCCAGCCGATCGCCGCGCCCACGTCCGCCTCCGCTCAAATGACGAAGACAGGACGGTCGGTGTTGAACCCACAGTCGGCAGCTGCGTGATCGAAGCGCTGAAACCGGGAGAAACGTATATGGTCGAGCTCGGTTATTACGCGCCGGCGGATTCATGGAACGTGATCGTGACGGGTAACGAAGTGATGATGCCATTCGAATCGGAATCGCCCCACGAGGCCATCGATGTCGCGACCGTTCCATTTCATCTCACCTTTCAACGGATGTTGGATATTTTTCGCGTGTCGAATGGCGGCGATTTTCTGAACGCTCTCGCTCGCCTTCAGGAACGAGCCGCTGCGCCTGCAGAGCTGACCGGAGAAGAGAAAGGGGTTCTGCAGGCACTCGATCTCTCCGAGGCAGAGCTGCGCAATGTTGCTGCTTATCGCGAGGCGCTTACCAAGTCGGAAAGAATCCGTGATCGCAGCGAGAAGCTTTTCGGATTTGGCGGGGCTAGCCCAGGCCAAGGATTCGGCAGCAGCAGTTGGAGTCAGTAATTAAGCAGGAGAGTGTCCGTTCGCGGCAGAAGTGACGATTTGCGCTTCGGCCGCAGCTTATCGTGGACAGCTAACGCTAATAGCCGCTATTCGCAAATGCGCGGACAACCTGGTTTAGAGTCGGCGAGAGCAGTCCTTGCACCGCTTTCGGAAGCGGCAGTTAGGTGGTCAGCTTAATTCCTTCCGGCATCTCCGGCGGCGGCTCGCTAATGCGACTGTGATTTTTCCCGTAGGTGAAGTAGAAGACGAGCCCGATCGCGAGCCAAACGATGAGCCGTAACCAGTTCGTCCATCCGAGGCCGTAGATCATCGCGCCGCAGACGATGATGCCAAGCGTTGCGACAAGCGGCGCGGCCGGGACACGGAATCCGCGTTCTAATTCAGGGCTCCGCCTCCGCATGATCCAGACGCCCGCGCAGACAAGCATAAACGCAAATAAGGTTCCGATGCTGGTCATTTCGCCGGAGACATCTGCTGGAACGAATGCAGCAAACAGCCCGGTGAAGAGGAAAAACAACATGTTGGATTTGTATGGCGTTCGGAATCGCGGGTGCACCTCTGAGAAAATTTTCGGAACAAGGCCGTCGCGACTCATGGAAAAGAAGACGCGGGACTGGCCAAGCAGCATCACAAGGATCACCGACGAAAATCCGGCGAGAATCGCTACCGTGACTGATCTCGACAGCCACTCATAACCACTCATATATTTGGTGATCGCAAACGCGACGGAAGCTTCACGGCCCGCTGCCCGGAAATCCTGGACTGTTGCCACCCCGCTCAGCACCCAAGAGAACAACACGTAAAGAATAGTGCAGACCCCCAACGACCCGAGAATGCCGATTGGCATATCGCGCTTAGGGTTCCTGGCTTCCTGCGCGGCGGTCGAGACTGCATCGAAACCGATATAGGCGAAGAAGACAACGCCCGCTGCACCAAGGATCCCAAGGATTGCGCCGTATGCATGCGTGATACCCTGCGGCGTCACGTAAGTCGTCGGCGTGGGAATCAGCGGCGTGTGGTTTGCCGGATTTATGAATTGCCAACCAATGCCGATAAAGAGCAACACGATACTCACCTTCAACAGGACGATAAGTCCATTAACGAGAGCGGATTCCTTTGTTCCGCGGATAAGCAACGCCGTCAGGACGAACAAAATGAATAAAGCTGGCACGTTCATGATCCCATGAACCCCAGTCAGGTCGTGTTCGAATGGGGAATGCGACCACTGATAAGGAATGCGCAGCCCAAACCAATCGAGGACGCGATTGGCGTACTCGCTCCACGCAATGGAAACAGTTGAGGCGGCTACGGCATATTCGAGGATTAGATCCCAACCGATGATCCAGGCGACGAACTCACCCATAGTTGCGTAGGAATAGGTGTAGGCACTGCCCGCGACCGGGATCATTGAAGCAAATTCCGCGTAACAAAGACCCGCAAATGTGCAGCCGATGCCTGCGACGATAAACGCGAGGACAACAGATGGGCCCGCGCGGTCAGCGATGGCGGCAGCGGTCCGCACAAACAAACCGGCGCCGATAATTCCGCCGATGCCCAGCGCAACGAGGTTAATGGGGCCGAGCGAGCGTTTGAGGCTGTGCTCGCCGACTTCCTGTGCTTCCGCCATCAGCCGAGCGAGCGGCTTTTTCGCAAATAGATCTGCCATGAGTCGTTAGCTTGGTTCGGTTTCGGCGGGCCGGCTGGCCGCGTTAGGCGGCACGTTTTCGGGCGATCTCCTCCACAGGAAATAAACGGGCACACCACTGAGCACGATGATGAGGCCCGGCCACGTCGTTGCTGTTTGATAAATGAAGAGCACGGCGAGAATGACGCTCGCACCAAGGATGTAGAGCACGGGCACGATTGGATAACCGAAAGCTTTATAGGGGCGTTCCGCGTCGGGACGTTTTCGCCGAAGCATGAAGATGCCGAGAATTGTCAGTATGTAGAAGATGAGCGCGGCGGAGATGACGTAGTCAAGCAGATTGCCATACAGATTCCCGTAACCTGTTACTGCGCCCGTGGCATCCATTTTCACCGTCCGCGGCAAGACAAGTGCACCGGCCCAGATGCCCTGCACAATCAGGCCCCAGCCGGGCACGTGGTTCTTGTTCAATCGACTGACCGAGCGGAAAAAGAGCCCGTCGCGTGCCATGGCATAATACGCGCGTGCACCGGCGAGGATCAGTCCGTTGTTGCAACCAAATGTCGACACCATGATTGCGACAGCCATGATCACGGCACCGAGTCCTGGAAAGATGACATTGGCTGTTTCTGAGGCGACGCGATCGCTCGGCGCGTTCTGGATGGCGGAAAACGGCAGAGTGGCCAGATAAGCGACATTTGCCAGCAAGTACAAGCTGATCACGAGAATTGTGCCCAGGGCCAACGAGAGCGGAACGTTGCGCCGGGGATTGACCACTTCGCCCGCGGTGAAGGTGATGTTATTCCAGGCATCAGCGGAAAAGAGTGAATTTGTTTGCGCGACGCAGATGCCAACGAAGAGACCGAACCCAGTTGCGGCCGTGAGACCTTTTCCAACTTCCTGCAATCCGCCACGCAAGCTCCAGAAATCGGAAAAATTCGCCGCACCGGCGCCTGATCGTAGGCCGACGATGATGCCAAGCAGAATGAGCGCGATGAGCGCACCTGTCTTGGCGGTTGTGAAAATGTTCTGCACGATCTTACCGAGCTTCAGCCCGAGCGTGTTTGTGAACGTGAGCAGCGAGATAAGCATCAGCCCGACCAGTTGCGCGGTCGAGAGCGAGAGGGCATAGCCGCCGAGCCGAATCGGCGCGATCAGATAGTTTGATTCGGAAACCCATGGGATGAGCACGCCCATGTAGCGCGAGAAGCCGACCGCGACCGCGGCTATCGTTCCCGTCTGGATGACAAGGAATAATGTCCAGCCGTAGAGAAAACCCCAGAGGGGCGAGAACGCTTCGCGCAGATAAACATATTGGCCGCCTGCCTTCGGCATCATCGCCGCGAGCTCGCCGTACGAGAGCGCCGCCACCAACGTGAGCACGCCAGTCACAATCCAGACGACAAGTAACCACCCGGGCGCGCCAACCTGCCGCGCAATGATTGACGATACAATGAAGATGCCCGAACCAATCATCGACCCCGCAACGAGCATCGTCGAATCGAGCAGGCCGAGCCCGCGAACGAGTTTGTTCTCTGTGTCAATTGGCTGAATCGTACTGGCAAACGGCTTCATGATTTTTGTCATTTAGCGGGTTGGCTGCTCCGGTGCAATCCTGTTGGAGTTCATTCCCTCGTAGCCCACAACATGCTATTCTCGGCCGATAATGAGCGTTAAGCGTGCCCGGTTTTCCAAAACATTACTGGTCCTACTGATTGGCGCTGCCAGCGCCAGTTTCCAAGCACTTGCTCTCTCTTCCCCCGCCGCTCCAGTGTCGACCCGCAACGGTGGACAATTCGAAGCGCTCTCCCTCCAGCGGTCGCCGCAAAATCATCTTATTGTCCGGGTATTTATCAACGGTAAGGCCGCGATGCTCGGCGTTGACACCGGTGCGCCGGTCAGCGCCATCGCGACCAGCCGTCGTCAGCACTACGGGCTGACCCCAATACCGGGCACGTCGAAACTGCCGCCTCGGTTGATGATCAACGGAACGTTCAATGCCGTCGGTATTGCCAAATCGTTGCGCATTGGTGCGCTCAATCTTGTCGACGAGCCAATGGTAGCAATCAACCTTGGCCCGGAGAGTCGCGCCGCGCGCATTCGGGGTGAACAGGAGATCGACGGGATTCTAGGCGCCGACATTCTGTTTCCAACGCGGGCGGTGCTCGACTGCCAGCGTCAGCTCCTCATTCTAAATATGGAGCCGCAATCGGAGGAAACCACACCGGGGATGGACTACAGCGGCTTTCATAGTGTGCCAATCCATGTGAGCGACGGTTATAATCTTTACGTTGATGGCGCGATTAACGGCGCGCCCGCACAATTAATGGTCGATACCGGCGCCTTCGCTACCTTGCTCCATCGTCCATTCGTGAAACGCATGAAAATTCATGTGTATGACACGCCGTTCAGCTCCGCGGCGGTTAACCTGCATCAACGTGGCGTGCAGGTGGCGCGCATTCGTCGGCTATCGGATGGCTCATTTAACATCGTTGGTCACGATGTGGGCGTCTTGGTGGCGAGCTTTTGCGGCGCCACCATGGCATTATCGATTTCGGCGCCCGCCGTCTTTATTTAAAAGGCGGTTGATTTTTTCACTCGATATCGATTTCGCGGACCCGCTTTTGTAGCCGCACGTTTTCGACCGCGTTCCGAATTTTGTCACCCAAACCAAGTGCGATGGGGACGGAATCAATCAGGACAAAGGGAGTGGAAACATCCGAGGTGTTAATCTGGATGTTTTCGAGTCCACACATTCGAGACCAAAATGGTTGGCGCATCTCGAGATCTTTCACTCGATAAAGCTCGAGCGTATCGGTGACCTTACTAAAGACGCCTTCGGTTGTTTTCAGCCGTTCAGTGGTTAATTCATAGACTTTGTTTTTGGTTTGGAGATAACGAGCGAGCGCAATGAAGATCGGCACCATCGCCAGCCATAGAATATGCGGGCTCAGCCTTTGCACTTGAGGCGAACCACCGCGCCAGACGAGGGCAAAGATCAGGACGACGATGCCCCAACCCAGGATGCAAAGAACAAAAATGCCGAGGTTCTTGATTTGGGATGACGTCCCGCGCCATACCGTCTCTTCCGCCATGCCGGAATTGTTAGCCGGGCACGCACCTGAGCACAAGCGCGGCAGGATTGACTGTCGCGGCCGATCCGGTGGAGCGCGCAGGGCGGCGGCAGCATTGAAATGTCCCTAATCACGCAGGGTTTTGTTCTCGGGGCGGGCCTTGGCATGCGACTACGGCCGCTGACAGATGATTTGCCAAAACCGCTCGTGCCGATTTTTCAAAAGCCGCTCATCACCTTCGCGTTCGATCATCTCCTAGCCGCCGGCTGCGACAAGTTAGTAGTCAATACCCATCGCTTGCCGGAAAGATTTGCTGAAGTGTTTCCGGAATCGCTTTACCGCAACAAGCGCGTTCTTTTTCTTCATGAGCCGGAAATCCTTGGCACTGGAGGAGGAATTAAGAATGCCGACCGCTTCTTCGAGAGCGAACCGTTTGTTGTTTACAGCGGAGACATTCTGACCGATTTCGAGTTAGCACCATTATTCAAAGAGCATATTCGTGCCGGGAATGAGGTGACTCTTGCGCTGAGGAAAACGCATTTTCCGCCTACAATTGGACTGCAAGATGGTCGTATCGTCGAGATTGGCGGGAAAGACGAAAAGATTGCGAAGTATGACTTTGCAAACGTCTCTGTTTGGAATCGACAAATCATCTCGCGCATTCCTTCAGGCGGGTCGGTCTCATTCATTCCAACGCTGGTCGAGGCGATAAAAAAAGGTGAAAGGATCGGCGGCGTTGTTGTCAATGATGGCAAGTGGTTCAATATCGGTTCGGCCAAGGGGTATCTCGAAGTTCATCGCGTGGTTTGCGACGAGCAGTGGAGACCTGCCTATCTCGATCCTAATCATCAGTGGCCGACGCGCCGAGCGCCGAGCGCTGTAATCGATCCGACCGCCACTCTGTCCGGCTTTTATTCGCTCGGAGCCAATTGCCGGATCGAGAAAGGCGTGAGACTACGCGACACTATTGTCTGGCCCGGTGCACAAATTGCTTCTCGAAGTGTGCTGGAAAACTGTATTGTCCGCACCCATCGAACGGCTGAAGGCACCTTGCGCGACGCGATAATTTGAGATGAAGACCGACTTGCTCCTTCGCCAAACAGGACTTCGTCTGCCGGCATTTAGCTCAGGCCGAATTGAGATAAGCGCGATTGAGAAAGGCGGCTCGGATCGGCGATTCTATCGCGTCCGATGTTCAACTGACCAGTCACTCGTCCTGGTCAAATATAATCTCGAGCGCGAAGAAAACCGGCACTATGTCCACATCACTCAATTTCTTTCTGCCCATGGTATTCGAGTTCCGAAAATTTATTTTCATGATCCCAACGAAGGCTTGATTTGGATTGAGGATTTAGGCAACGCCGATCTCTTCAATTTCCGCGATGACGAATGGTTAATCCGCCGCGCTCTCTACCAATCAGCCTTGGATGAGATCGCGAAGCTGCACGATTTGCCCAAGATCGACTGGAGTGAATTGCAGGGCGAAATGCCTCCTGAATTCAACGCCGCGCTTTACCAATGGGAGCAAAACTATTTCTTCCGACGAGCTCGCCTCACAGCCTCGTATTCTCGTCCATCGCGACTTTCAGTCCCAAAACATCATTGTGCGCAATGGGCAAGCGCACCTCATCGATTTCCAGGGAATGCGTCCAGGGTTGGCTGAATATGACTTGGCTTCATTGCTGTTTGATCCTTATGTCCATCTCGGTTCGGCCGAGCGTGATGAGCTCTTGTTGTACTATTTGGAACGCCGGGATTTAAGGCGAAATGAGACCGGCATCAGTGAGCGGCTTCGGTTTTGTGCGATGCAACGCCTCATGCAAGCGCTTGGAGCATACGGCTTTCTTGGATTGGCAAAAGGCAATCGATCTTTCCTGAGACACGTTCCCGCGGCGATCGGCTTGCTGCGCCAGGTAATCGCGGATCTCCCCGAACTCAACGCGCTGGGTGCGGCGCTTGCTTATTTGCCTCTCAATGTTGACGTCGGCCCGCGAGCAGGTTCTTCTTCCAAAAACCGACCCTAAGAGAGACAAAGCCGGGGTGGCCGATGCGACTTGCCGCCCGGATCCATTACGGCGGGGTGTGGCGTGGGGCGCCATGCTGATCGGTAGCGCGATTCCGAATATCATCATCCGGGTTGCGGGGGATGGCTCGCCTTACTTGTTGCCGGTGGCGCAAACGATCCTGCTCGTAATCCTAGCAATTTTCGCCGATCGATCCTCCCGATTAAAGCCGCTGACTGGGTTTCTCTTAACCCTCGCGATTGTTCGTCTTGGCTGGTTTGCCATCGCCCCGATGTTAGATGACTGGGCTCCGCTCCATCATGCGATGACCAGCGCCAGCTGGGGTGCACAACAATTTCTCGAACGTCTCCTCCTCGCGCTCGGAGCACTGCTTCTCCTTAGCACATTCATTGGCCGTGGATTCTCGCGAGAGGATCTGTTCTTGCGGATCGGTGATCTCAGCGCGCCGGCGCGGCCGGAACGTCTTCTGTGGTTTCGTAATCCGATTCCATGGACGCGACTCGGTCCACAGTTGCTCATCGTTTTCAGTGTTGCCCTGCCGGTGTTCCTGTTTATCACCCTGCGACCAGATTTCGATCAGCTGCCGCGTCTGTGGCGGCTTCTCCCCTGGGCGCTGGCGACGGCTGGTCTCAATGCCGCAAACGAGGAATTCCAGTTTCGCTGTGTCCCGCTCGCTCATCTGCGAAACGCTCTTCCGCCACGGGAGGCACTTTGGCTGACTTCAATCTTTTTTGGCCTGGGCCATTATTTCGGTCAGCCATCGGGGCCGATCGGTGTGGCAATGGCGACGGTTGCCGGTTGGATTTGGGCCAAGAGCATTGTAGAAACGCGCGGGATCGGGTGGGCTTTCGGCATTCACCTGGTGCAAGATGTTGTCATCTTCTGTTTTCTTGCCCTATCGATACAGCCTAGCTAACGAAAGGATTGGTCGCGCGTTCTTCGCCAATGGTCGTCGGCGGACCATGACCTGGCAGCACCGTCACGTCATTTCCTAACGGGAAGAGCTTGGATTTAATTCCGCGAAAAAGCAGCTCACCATCGCCGCCCGGTAGATCCCAGCGGCCGACCCCGCCGGCAAAGAGCACGTCACCGCCGATCAAAACCTTTTCAGCAGGGTAAAAGAAGCAAAGGCTGCCCGGACAATGCCCCGGCACCTCAAGCACTTGAAATTCCACGCCGAGGAAATTGTGCTCAGCTGTTTCATGGACGAAAAAATCGGGTTGGACAGGCTTAATGTCGAAGCCGAAGCCGTAATCGCGAAAAAAATTCGGATCCGAAATCATCGGCAGTGTTTCCGGATGACATCCAATCTGGCAGGCAAATGTTTCCTTAATTTTTGCGAGATCGGCGATATGGTCGATATGCCCGTGTGTCAGCAAAAGAAGCTTCACCTGGACACGGTTGCGCTGGAGCCACTCCCAACTACCGTCTGGCGCATCAAACAGGATTGTGCCGTCTGGAGCGTGCCAGAGATAGCAATTCGTCTCAAAGATTCCGCCGCAAAATGTCTCATATCTCATGCGATTCTCAGACGGACATTAATTCAAAGGCATTTTTGAATGTTCCGGCGGCTCGATTGTCTTTAATCGCTGCGGGCTTGGCGAATCAAGGAGGGTTCTTGCGTTTCTCTCGCCCGTCTGCGAGTATAGAAAACCTCTTTTTTAGGGAATGAAGTTACGGTTTCGTCTTTCTGCTGCGATCGCGGCGATTTCGTTGGTCAGTGTCGCGACCCCGACGCTGTTCGCGAAATCGGACCTCGAAAACATCTGCATCTCTGTCGGGCGCCTGCTCGAAGAAGGTCATTATACTCATCATCAACTCAACGATGAGATGTCGCGCAGGATTCTGCGCACGTACCTCGAGATTCTCGATTTTAGCCATCTCTTTTTTACTCAGGAAGATGTCGATGCGATTTACGAGAAATACGGCACCTCCTTGGATGACGACATCCTTCTGGGAAACCTCAAGCCAGCCTACGAAATTTACGACGTTTACCAGAAGCGAGTCGATGACCGGGTCGCTAAAATCAAGGAACTGCTGAAGCAACCGCCGGATTTCAAGACTGATGGCACGATCGACTTGAGCCGGCAAAAAACGCCATGGCCAAAAAATGAAGCCGAGGCCGACGATCTCTGGCGAGGCCGTATCACGAGTGAGCTTTTACAGGAACACTTGAGTGAGCATCCGATCGAGCCGGGACCGCAGCTTGTCTCGCGTCGCTACGATCGGCTCGCACGCAACGTCCATGAGGAGGATCGGGACGAACAAGCGAAGTATTTTCTTGATGCGGTGGCGCAATCGTACGACCCGCACTCCGAGTATTTGAGCAAGGCTGATTTGAAGAATTTCAGCATTAACATGGGTCTGTCGCTTGTCGGTATCGGTGCGATGCTGCGCACTGAGGACGGCTACGCAAAAATCGAGAGCCTTGTTCCCGGGGGACCAGCGCAAGTCGATGGCCGGCTGAAGGTTGGCGACCGGATCACTGCCGTCGGCCAAGCTAGCGGCGACCTCATCGACGTACGGGATATGCGGCTGGACAAGGTTGTCGAAATGATTCGAGGCAAAAAAGGGACGAAAGTGAAGCTTCTCGTCATTCCGGCGGATTCGGCCGATCCGTCTCAGCGCAAGAATGTCGAACTAGTGCGCGATGAGATTAAGCTGAAGGATCAGGAAGCGCGGGCCGATATCATCATTAAGAAGGACGAGGACGGCAAGCCGGTGAAGTTGGGCTGGATCACCCTCCCTTCCTTCTACGCGGACATGGATCATCACGCTAAGAGCACCACAAAAGATGTCGCGACGCTGCTTCGCCGGCTGAAAAAGGAAAATATCGCAGGGCTGGTTGTCGACTTGCGACGCAATGGCGGAGGTTCGCTCGAAGAAGTGATTTCACTCACCCATTTGTTCATTAAACCGGGGCCGGTGGTGCAGACGAAAGGATCAAACGGGTATACGACTGTCTCGAGCGAACCAAATCCGGGATTGGCGTATTCTGGTCCACTGGTTGTTCTGACAAGCCGGCAAAGTGCCTCAGCCAGCGAAATTTTTGCGGCCGCGCTCCAAGATTATGGACGCGCCGTGATCCTAGGCGATCAAAGCACCTTCGGTAAGGGAACCGTGCAAACGATCTTGGAAATCGGCCGATTTACTTCGCTGCTGGGCAATCGTTCGCAGGAGGACGGCGCGCTGAAACTAACCATCCAAAAATTTTACCGCGTCGCGGGTGGATCAACTCAATTACACGGCGTTACCTCCGATATTGTCCTTCCATCGCTGACGGACCTGCCTGAGTTCGGAGAGGGGGCTCTCAAGAATTGTCTGCCTTATGACGAAGTGCCAAAGGCGAAATATACGAAATGCAACGAGCCGGTGTCACTTTACCTCGAGGAATTGAAACGGCGCTCGGCCGCGCGAGTGCAAGAGGATCCGGAATTCCATTACGTCATGGAAGATATGGACCGATTACGTCATCGGCTTGATGACAATCGCATTTCGCTCAATGAAGACGTTCGGAAAAAAGAACTCGCTGACGATAAGCTGCGTAAGGATTTGCGTGCAAAAGAGCGATTGGCGCGCAACACCGAAGAGCCACGCATCTATCGGGTGACACTCGACACCGTTGATAAGCCAAATCTCCAGCTCATCATGTATCCCGGTAAACTTGCTTCCGCTAAAAAGAACGGCTCGGCCAAAGTCGCTCCCGAGGCGGCGCCCGATGCACTCGAGCACGGGCCGAAGACGGCGAGCACGAATCGTTAAGCCTTAGCGCCACCGCGGATCGAACCGTGGATCGTAACGGGGATCATATCGCGGATCGTAATACCTCGGATCTCGCTGAGGCGGGCCGAAGATCGGCGGAAATCGCAAAGGTTGTGGACCGAACCGGAAATATTGGCCGGTTCGCGGCGTTCTCCCGAAGACGTGCACGGGCGTACCCACATCGACGACATTAAAGAAGCCAATCGCCATTTCTTCCGGCATGCGAACGCAACCGTGCGAAGCGGGATACCCAGGCAAATAACCCGCGTGCATGCCATCGGCCCCGTGGAAGCGCATGAAATAATGCATTGGCGCTGGAATGAACTTGCCGCCGCGCGGCACCTTCATATCGGCATCGGCGTCACTCACGATAGTGCGGCCATAAACATCGACGATTTTTCCGTACAGACTCGAGTAATGGTTCCGTTCTTTCTCAATGATTCTGAACGAGCCCGTCTCGGTCAGATGGCCGGCGCGGCCACTGGAAATCGGACTGGCTAGAACTGCGCGCCGATCGCGGAGCAAGTAGGCGCGCTGCTCCTGCAAATCAATTTCAACGCGATAAGACGATTGCGCCAAGCTTGGCTCACCAGAAAAAATAATTGCCGCTGCGACGGCCCATTCTCCCCAACGCATACGCCCGGAACTATGACGGACTTTCGCGTAAAAAATTCAGAGGGCAACAGGGCCGAGGGCGCAGATGGTGAAGTCTCTCAGTTCGCGACTAACTTACACCGGCCACAGTCGAACATGTAGGCCGCCCGCGACTTCCTATACGGCGATTGGTGCCTTGATCGATGGGTGGGGATTGTAATCGAGCAAAGTGAAGTCTTCGAAGCGAAAATCTTCGAGGCGGCGGACTTTGGGGTTGAGTCGCATTCGGGGTAGGCTGCGAAATTCGCGGGAGAGCTGTTCGCGCGCTTGCTCGAGATGATTCTGATAGAGATGGAGGTCGCCAAAAGTGTGGACGAAATCAGCAGGGCGCAGCTCGCAAACCTGCGCCACCATCATCGTGAGGAGGGCATAAGAGGCGATATTGAATGGCACACCCAAGAAAAGATCGGCGCTACGCTGGTACAATTGACAACTGAGTTCGCCCTCATTCACATAAAACTGAAAGAGCACATGACAAGGAGGTAATGCCATCCGATCGATCTCCGCCGCGTTCCATGCGTTGACAATGAGCCGGCGCGATTGTGGATTGGCTCTGATTTGCGTGATGACACTTGCGATCTGGTCGATTCGTTTGTTTTCAGAGCCGCGCCAGTCCCGCCATTGTGCGCCATAGACACGTCCGAGATTTCCGTTCTCATCCGCCCATTCATCCCAAATCGTCACCCCGTGTTCGTTCAACCAGCGGATGTTCGTGTCGCCGCGCAAAAACCAAAGCAGTTCGTAAATAATCGATTTCAAATGAAGCTTTTTCGTCGTCAAAAGGGGAAAGCGCTCGCGCAAATCGAATCGTGCTTGAGCGCCGAAAATCGAGAGCGTGCCGATTCCGGTACGATCGTCGCGCCGTTTTCCTCTTTCTAAAACGAGGCGCAGGAGATCATGATATTGCCGCACAAAAAATCTTAACGTCGCGGCTCGATTTCGCGAGTAGAAATCACCAGCGAAGAGGAAAAATGACGGCTCGGGAAAAACCGCTGCGAGCGTTCCGAGTTATCGTTTGAGCGATTCGAGAGCGCCTTCGAGCTCTTCCTTGCGCTCGTTTAATGTTTGCAGGCGCAATTTCCAGCGATGTAGCTGAATGCAAAGTTGGTTGATGTAGCTCGTCACTTCGGTCCGCTGCGATTCGTTTTCTTTGAGACGACGCTGAAGTTCCGTTGTTTGCGCCGGCAAAGCTGATGGACCGTTCGACAATGCCGGAACGACCGTCGGTTTTCCGCAACGCCGGCAGGTTAGCGTCATTCCAGCGGCGGCCGCGTCGACTACCAACGGGCTGGCGCAATGCTGACAGTTGAAGAGGATATCGGGGGCAGCAGCCGACTTTGCGGGGTCCATTTACTACCAAAACCTTTAGCAGAGGTTATACCATTCATGCGTGCGTCTAGATGGCTCACCTCGGCACCAAGCCGCTTCTACATGAGAGACATGCTGTCTCAACAGATCCGCGCTAGCAAATTTCTACATCGCAATCAAACATCTGTGTTTCAACGGCTTGCAAAATTTTTATCGAGATTGGAACACTCATTGCTAAGTCCGCCTCGGAGGATTGTATCCAAATGGCAAAAGTTTTAGGTATCGATTTAGGCACCACTAATTCCTGCATGTCGGTGATGGAAGGTGGCGATCCGGTAGTTCTAGAAAACAGCGAAGGCGCGCGGACGACACCTTCGGTGGTGGCATTCACGAAAAATGGCGAGCGGCTGGTTGGTCAGGCGGCAAAACGCCAGGCGGTAACGAACCCACAAAACACGATCTTCTCCATCAAGCGCTTCATGGGACGGAAATATGACGAAGTGCATGAAGAAGAACATCGCGTGCCTTACAAGATCGTAAAAGCAGCGAACGGTGACGCTCACGTCCAGGTTGAAGTAAACGGGGAACGCAAGACGTTTAGCCCGCCGGAAATTTCGGCAATGATTTTGTCGAAATTGAGAGCAGATGCTGAAGCCAAGCTGGGAGAAAAGATCACCCAAGCGGTGATTACGGTTCCCGCTTATTTCAACGACTCGCAGCGCAATGCGACTAAGGATGCGGGTAAGATCGCGGGTTTGGAGGTTCTGCGCATCATCAATGAACCAACGGCGGCTTCATTAGCCTATGGGTTGGATAAAAAGAAGGACGAGAAGATTGCCGTCTACGACTTAGGCGGCGGCACCTTCGATATTTCCGTGCTCGAAATCGGTGACGGCGTGTTCGAAGTCAAAGCGACCAACGGCGATACCCACCTGGGCGGCGACGACTGGGACGCGCGGATCATGGATTGGATCGTTAAGGAATTTCAAAAGGATACCGGCATTGATTTGACTAAACAACCGGATGCAATCCAGCGCATTAAAGAAGAATCGGAGAAGGCCAAAATCGCTCTCTCTTCCACTCAGGAATACGAAATCAACCTGCCGTTCATTACGGCGGACGCCAGTGGACCGAAGCATATTCAGAAGAGATTGACGCGCTCCAAGCTCGAGCAGCTCTGCGACGATTTGTTCCAGCGGACCATCCCACCGGTAAAGGCCTGCTTGGCTGACGCCAAGATTACGGAGAAGGAAATTAACGAGCTTGTGCTTGTGGGAGGGATGACACGCATGCCCAAGGTGGTTGAGATTGCGCGCAATCTCATCGGCAAGGAACCGCACAAAGGGGTCAACCCGGACGAGGTTGTCGCCATTGGTGCGGCCATTCAGGGCGGCGTTCTCAAAGGCGACGTCAAGGATGTGCTCCTGCTCGACGTGACGCCCTTGACACTTGCAATCGAGACCGCCGGTGGCGTGGCGACCCCAATGATTCCGCGCAATACGACCATTCCGACTAGGAAATCGCAGATTTTTTCCACTTACAGCGACAATCAGCCTGGCGTGGAGATTAAGGTGTTACAGGGCGAGCGACCGCTTTCACGCGATAACAAAAATCTTGGCACATTCCACCTGGACGGGATCCCGCCGGCTCCACGGGGCGTTCCGCAAATTGAAGTGACCTTCGACATTGATGCGAACGGCATTCTGCATGTGTCGGCCAAGGACCTGGGCACCGGTAAAGAGCAGAAAATCTCCATCACCGGCAGCTCCGGTCTCTCGAAAGAAGAAGTCGAGAAGATGCAGCGCGAGGCTGAAATTCACGCCGAGGAAGACAGAAAGGCGAAGGAAGCAATCGAGATTAAGAACAATGCCGACAATCTCGCCTATCAATCGGAGAAGCAGCTCAAAGAACTCGGGGATAAGATTTCCGGCGATAAGAAAAAGCGGCTCGAAGACGCAATCGCTGCAGTCCGCGATGCCATCAACCGCAACGACACCGAGGCAATGAAGCGCACCTACGACGAGCTGCAGAATAAGTTCCAGGAAGTCAGCGCTGAGCTTTACAAGCAGGCCTCGGCCGGAGCGGGGGCACAGGCTCGTCCGCAACCCGGACCCGAAGCTGGGGCACGACCGGGAGCCGAGCAAGGTGCTGGTGCGGGCGCCCGCGGCGGCAACGGTGATGTCGTCGATGCCGAGTTCGAAGTCGTCGATGAGGATAAGAAGAAGAAGTAATTGATGAAATTTGCCGGCTTTGGCTCGACTACTCCCGAGCTGCTGCCGGCACCAACCACGTAAACAAAGGAGTTGAAGAAAAAAAATATGGCAGCAGTTAATGTCAAACCACTTGGAGATCGGGTGCTAGTGCAGCCGATCGAAGAGCAGGAAGTAAAGAAGGGCGGTATCATTATTCCCGATACCGCCAAGGAGAAACCGCAGGAGGGCAAAGTCGTGGCTCTCGGCACCGGTAAAATCGATGACAATGGCAAGAAAGTCGATTTCACGGTGAAGAAAGGAGATACGGTGCTGATCTCAAAATACGGCGGCACTGAAATCAAAATCGACGGCGATACCTACCTGATCATGCGTGAGGACGACATCCTCGGCATCATTGGTTAACTTCAGAAGGGGAATTAACAACTATGGCAGCTAAACAATTACAATTTGATGAGAACGCGCGGCATGCGTTGCTGCGCGGAATCGAGAAACTGTCGAAAGCGGTCAAGGCCACACTCGGCCCGAGCGGTCGCAACGTGATTCTCGATAAGAAATTCGGTAGCCCGACGATTACCAAGGATGGGGTAACAGTCGCGAAGGAAATCGAGCTTGAAGATCCCTATGAGAATATGGGTGCTCAGCTCGTGCGCGAAGTTGCTTCCAAGACTTCCGATATCGCGGGCGATGGTACCACCACGGCGACAGTTCTGGCGGAATCGATCTACAAAGAAGGTCTCCGCAACGTAACCGCCGGTGCAAATCCTACTTCGCTCCAACGCGGCATCATGAAAGCAGTCGAGGCCATTGTCGAGGAGCTGAAAAAGGTCTCAAAGAAGGTCGGTGATCGCACTGAAATCGCCCAAGTCGCGACGGTCTCAGCCAACTGGGACAGGACAATTGGTGAGATCATCGCCGACGCAATGGACAAAGTCGGCAAGGACGGCACCATCACAGTCGAGGAAGCAAAGTCGATCGAAACAACCCTCGAGGTGGTCGAAGGCATGCAGTTCGATAAAGGCTATCTATCACCTTATTTCGTAACCAACGCGGAAGCGATGGAAGCCGTGCTCGAAAACCCCTACATCCTCATTCACGAGAAGAAGATCTCGAGCTTGAAGGATATGCTTCCGCTACTTGAGAAAGTAGCTAAGGCTGGTCGTCCGCTCCTGATCATCGCGGAGGATGTGGAAGGCGAGGCCCTTGCCACGTTGGTCGTGAACAAGCTACGCGGAACCTTGCAGGTTGTCGCAGTGAAAGCTCCCGGCTTCGGCGATCGTCGCAAGGCGATGCTGGAAGACATCGCGGTGCTGACCGGTGCCCGATCCATCACGGAAGATCTCGGTATTAAACTCGAGAACGTGAAGCTGGAAGACCTCGGTCGAGCCAAACGGGTCACGATTGATAAAGAGAACACGACCATCGTTGAAGGCGAAGGCAAGCAGAGCGACATCCAAGGTCGAGTTAATCAAATCCGTCGCCAGATTGAGGAGACGACGAGCGATTATGACCGGGAGAAGCTCCAGGAGCGCCTGGCCAAGCTCGCGGGCGGCGTCGCCGTCATTAACGTCGGCGCAGCGACGGAAACCGAGATGAAGGAGAAGAAGGCGCGGGTCGAAGATGCATTGCACGCTACCCGTGCTGCGGTTGAAGAAGGCATTGTGCCCGGCGGTGGTGTCGCATTTCTCCGTGCCCAGAAAGTGCTCGAGAACATCAAAGACCTTGAAGCTGACGAGAAAGTTGGCGTGGCCATTGTTCGCCGCGCTATCGAAGAGCCGACGCGGCAGTTGGCCGATAATGCTGGCAAAGAAGGCGCTCTCATTGTCGAGGAGGTGAAGAAGCGCAAGGGTAACGAAGGTTATGATGTGGCTGGTGACCAATTCACCGATTTGGTCAAGGCGGGAATTGTCGATCCAACCAAGTTCGCGCGCACCGCGTTGCAAAATGCGGCCTCGATCTCCGGTCTCCTGCTTACCACCGAAGCGGTCGTCACCGAGCTACCTGAAAAGGAAAAAGCTCCGGCGATGCCTCCGGGTGGAATGGGCGGCATGGGTGGAATGGACTACTAAGTCACAACAAAGAATGAATTACAGCAGCCGGGCTTCGAAAGGAGCCCGGCTGTCTTGTTTTGCTGCAAAATGAAACTGAGTCACATATGAAAACACAAAAACGCAACAAACAGCACGACGAAGCCACGCCACTCATTGAACAACGAGCGGCCGAGATCCAGGCTTTCGGCCGAGCAGTGAAGTTGCCGATTGCTCTATCTAAGAAAGTCTGCGCACGGAGTGCCGACAATTTGAATCAGCTTCTCGCGGATACGATTACTCTTCGCGATCTTTACAAGAAACATCACTGGCA
>QHNB01000228.1:43211-43577 GCA_003217965.1 Verrucomicrobiota bacterium
GCGGATGTTGCTGAAACGACCATGATCCCGCGCCCGCCGCGCGGACGAGAGGAAGTTCCTGTTCAGATTTCTCGCTTGCTTCACGCTCACGAAATGATCCTGCTCGAAGCGCGGTCGATGGCGAGGCAGGCAAGTAAAGATGGGGACGATGGCACGAACGATCTGTTGGTCAGCGACATCATTCGGACTAACGAATTACAGGTCTGGTTTTTGTCGGAACACGTTGTGGACGTGCCGCTTGTTCGCGCCGACGGCAACAAGTAGTTCGCTCCCAGCAACGCCCGGCTATTAACTCGCGCTGGCAGCGGAGCTCGCAAGAGACTTGCTGCTTTGTGGCTGAAAGTGTACTTCTATTCCTGTTTCGCC
>QHNB01000041.1 GCA_003217965.1 Verrucomicrobiota bacterium
CGAGCTCCACCCGGCTGGCTCCGATTGGAATTCCCAACGCTTTGAAAAACGTGTTTGCCATCGCCCCGCCGATCAGAATGGTGTCAGCTTTCGCGATCAACGCTTTCAGGACACCGATTTTGTCCGAAACCTTAGCCCCGCCCATAATGACGAGAAACGGTTTGGCCGGATGATCGAGTTCCTCATGCAGATATTTCAGCTCTTTCTCCATTAAGAACCCCATCGCCGATGTCGCAATAAATCGCGTGACACCGACCGTGCTGGCGTGTGCACGATGGGCGGCGCCGAATGCATCGTTCACATAAAAATCGGCGAGTTTAGCCAGCGCCTCGGCAAAGTTTGGATCGTTTGCCTCTTCTTCTGGCTGAAACCGGAGATTTTCGAGCAAGGCGATATCGCCATTGTGCATGTGGGCGATAATCTCTTTCGGGATTTTGCCGATGGTGTCCTGACTGAAAATCACCGGCTGATTAATGAGATTGTGCAGATAATCGCCAATCGGTCGCAGAGAATACTTCTCGACCCGTTTTCCCTTCGGCCGGCCGAAATGTGACATCAGAATCGTTTTCGCCCCGTGCTCGCGCAGCCAATTAATTGTCGGCAACGACTCGCGAATGCGCGTATCATCGGTGATCACAATTTTTCCATCACGTTCCTCGATGGGAACGTTGAAATCGACGCGGACGAGCACGCGTTCGCCGCGTGGGTCAAGGTCGCGAAGCGTGAGCTTGGCCATACTATTTTGCTATTGCCAGTACCCGCCCAGCCTCTTACTCGGGGCAGGATGAGCCCCGCGTTGGCGCCAAGCAATCGCAAGTGGGATCATGAGCAGAATTACAAAGCGTTAGCCGCCGAGCAGGGCCATCAATTCCGCGCAACGGTTGCTATAGCCCCATTCGTTATCGTACCAGCCGACCACCTTCACGAATTTATCGCCCAGCAAGAGTGTGAGTTTGCTGTCGAAAATGCAGGAATGCGGGTTTCCGATAATATCGTGTGAGACCAGCGCCTCGTCCGAATACTCGACCACTCCTTTGTAGCTTTTGTCGGATGCCGCCGCCTTGAACGCAGCGTTCACATCATCGACGCTCGCTTTGTTTTTTAGTAGCGCGACGAAATCTGTGATCGAACCATCCGGCGTCGGCACGCGAAATGCCCCGCCGTTCAGTTTTCCGTTGAGTTCCGGTATGACTTCTCCAATGGCTTTGGCTGCACCGGTGCTGGAGGGAATGATGTTGACGGCGGCGGCGCGCGCGCGCCGTAAATCATCATGCGGTAAATCGAGGATGCGCTGGTCGTTGGTATATGAGTGAATCGTGCTCATAAAGCCGAGTTCGATGCCGAATGCGTCATTCAACACCTTCACTAATGGAGCGAGGCAATTGGTGGTGCAGCTCGCATTGGAAACAATGTTGTCCTTCGCCGGATCGTAAATGGTGTCATTGATGCCGAGGCAGATCGTCGCGTCCGGCTTCTTTGCCGGTGCGCTGATCAAAACTTTTCGCGCCCCGCCCTTGCTGATGTGGAGCTCGGCTTTGTCGCGACTGGTAAAAAACCCGGTCGACTCCAAAACGACTTCCACGCCCAGATCTTTCCAGGGCAAATTGGCGGGATCGCGCTCTTTGAGAACGCGAATTTTGTGACCGCGCACGATAATGTTCTGCTCGTCGTAGCCAACATCACCGTCGAATCGCCCATGCACCGAATCCCACTTGAGAAGATGTGCCAGAGTGCGGGTGTCGGTGAGATCATTGACCGCACGAACTTTGGTGACGTCGTTTTGTGACATGGCGCGAAGAACATTGCGTCCGATGCGCCCGAAGCCATTAATGCCGTAATTTGCCATAAGGATTTGCTGCGCTCATGAGCACGCGCGAAAGGCGCGGCGAGCGAAGCAATAACTAAATCGCAAGATCAGCATAGGCAACAGGGAAACTGTGGGAACGATGATAACAATCCTTCGCGCGATTTTGGTCATCGCGCTTGCAAGCGCTTCCGGTCAGACCGCGCAAGGAGCGCTGCGCGAAACCTCCCGCATGAAAACAGTGCTCGTCCTGGGCGACAGTTTGTCGGGAGGCTTCCGGCTTTCACCCCGGGATGCCTGGCCGATGCTCCTCAGCCCAAGATTGGGGCTGATCGATCCGAATTTCCGAATCATCAATGCGAGTGCCACCGGCGGAACGACTGAGGGCGGCCTTCGCCGTTTACCGGCCCACCTAAACCAGAAGATCGATATCTTCGTAGTCGAACTTGGGATCAACGATGCGTTTCGCGGTGTTCCGGTCGAACGTATTCGTGATAATCTGCAGGCTATCATTGACAAAGTCAGAGCACGTGAACCGCACGTTTTGATTGTGGTCGTCGGAATGCAATTCCCCATCGTGACGAATGATGATTACGTCGCCGCATTTGGAAAAATGTTCGGCGAACTTGCGCAAGAAAATCATGCCGCTCTCGTGCCTTATCTGCTCGAAGGCGTGGCTGGCGACCCGGGCTTGAATTTGGAGGACCGAATCCATCCCAATGCGGCTGGTCACAAGATTCTAGCGGATACGATGTGGCGCGCGCTCGAGCCCCTGGCGCGCGAAGTCGCGGCGAAATGAAATTTTGTTCGCGTGGTGGTCATCCCGAGCGAACCGAGCGACCTCTCATGCTTTCAGAGATTCACTCAAGCTTGAGTGAGGTGGAAGTGTTGGAGAAATCCCTCGCCCCTACGCGGCTCGGGATAAAAGGTGATGTGCTCTGAGGTAGGGCGCGAGACAGTTGAGACAAGGAATTGAGCCGCTTGCGCGCAATGGGGCTACCGTGGAAAATAAACTTAAGCGATGGTCGAACCCCTTAATCCGCATCACCTCGATCCGTCCGATCCGCACAGCTTGCAGAGTGCGGACGAGCCGGTTCTGGAGCGGATCGCGATCGCGACCGAAGGCGAGGGTTGTGATGAATGCGTGAGAAAGCTGCGCACCCCACTCATGCGAATTCCAGGTGTACGCGATGTGCGCATCGATACTAAGCGGGAACGGGTAATCGTGACATTTGACGCGCGCAAAACACACGCGCCCGATTTGCACGATGCGATCCTCCGCAGTGGTTATAAGCCGGGAGCATTCGCCGAGTAATTAACTGTAGCGAAGGTCTCGGACCGCCGGCTCGTACCGTTTGGCCACTCGCAATTTCTGAACGTACCGCCCTATACTTTCGGTTGTTGTTGAGTGAGGCAGTGAAAGCTCCCGAGCCCCCAAATCAACTCGCGACAATCGATTCCAACAACACGACGGTCCGGGAATAACTTCTGGAGCGTTTCGCTCGCAGCTTCGTCCATTGGGTCGGCGAACGTCGGAAGGAGCACGCGGTTGTTTGCGACATAAAAGTTCGCGTAGCTCGCTGGCAAGGTCAGCCCGTCCCGCGAAATCTTCGTTGGCATCGGCAGCGCGAAGATTTCCAATGGAGCGCCGTCGATTTCCATCCCCTGCAATCGTTCCAGGTTCTTCTGCAACGGCTCATAGTTCGAGTCGTCCGGATTTTCCTCCACCACCGTCACGACGCGGCGTTTAGCGACGAACCGCGCCAGATCATCAATGTGGCCGTCCGTGTCGTCCCCTTCAATGCCATCGCCGAGCCAGAGGATTTCACGGACGCCAAGGAAATCTCGGAGGCGGGTTTCAATTTGCGGCCGTGTGAGCTGCGGGTTGCGATTCTCGTTAAGCAAACACGATTCGCTGGTGAGCAATGCGCCCGCACCGTTCACATCGATCGAACCGCCTTCGAGAATCATTCGCGGGTAAAAAACCGGCACCTGAAGAATTTCGGCGACACGGGTTGGTACGACTTCATCCAAGTCGCAGGGCGGATACTTGCCTCCCCAGGCGTTGTAATCCCAATCGATGAGGACAAGTCGTGGCTCGTCTTTTCGCGTCAAGAAAATCGGCCCGTGATCGCGGCACCACGGTTCGTTCGTGGGGATGCGACAGAAAGTGATTCGGGAATGATCCAGATCACGAAGAACCTCCATGGCTTCGGCTTCATGCGCACCATTGCATACATTGATGAAAACCGGTTCGGACTCGATGAGCGTGCTGATCATGGTCCGAAACGTCGGCAGAACACGATCAAAACTGCCCGGAAAGCTGATCGTCTCGCGTCGTGGCCACGAAAGCCAGGTCGCCTCATGCGGTTCCCATTCCGCTGGCATTCGATAGCCGAGCTCAGCCGGTGTCTTGTTCAGATCCATCACGACGGAAAACGCTACAGCTTTAACCGAAACATCCGCCGATCAATCCGCTTTGGTCGAGTTTCTGGAGGCATGAGTTTTTGGCCATCTACAAGATTTACGACACGAGCGGACCAGTTCGACGCCAAAGCGCTTGCGAGGCTCCGTCTTTTTTGTCAGAACCGCGTCGCA
>QHNB01000027.1 GCA_003217965.1 Verrucomicrobiota bacterium
AGACGAGATGTCGAAAGTTACGGTGATCGAACACTTCCGTTCAGTTGAGAAAACGCGGCGCGGATTTGCCTGCGGTGTGAACGATCTCATCGCTGGCCGCGGCGCGACAGTGAAATACGTCTGTACGCAACGCTGGAACGAAAACGTCATTGCTCTGCAAATCAACGCCACCGCGGTGGAGCGGGACGCCGCGGCCATGAGTCTGAATCTCCATCTCGGCTCTGCCTATTCCCGCTTTGAAAGTCTAAGCCGACTCATCGGCGAAGGTGCGCGGAGCGATTTGCTCGCCCTTTCCGTGGCCCATCACAAACAGGAATTCGATGCCCGCACCTTGCAGGATCATGTTTCGCCACATACAACCAGCGACCTGCTTTATAAGAATGCGTTAAGCGATCGCTCCCGTACTATTTTCGGAGGTCTCATCCGGGTTGAGCCGCACGCCCATTTCACTGACGCCTACCAGAAGGTGCGCAACCTTCTGCTAAGCGATGACGCGGAAGCGAACTCGATGCCGGGCCTCGAAATCCTCGCTGATAATGTGAAGTGCAGTCACGGCGCTACTTCCGGCCAGGTTGATGAAGAAGAAATGTTTTATCTGCGGTCGCGCGGGATCCCGGAGATCGTTGCCAAGCAACTGGTCGTCGCTGGATTTCTCGACGAAGTGATTGGGCGATTGTCGGATCCATTGATCGGAGACCCTCTTCGCAATTTGATAACCGAGAAATTCCGCCTCGATGCCAATCGCACCGCGATCGCTGCCTAGGCGAAAATCATTGCGCGCTTTTCGCGCACGCCATACCCTTGATGGGCGGCTGACCAAAGACCAGCGACCGTTTCAACCATGGATGTGAGTGGAACAATTAGTGCGATTCTTGCCCAGAAGGGCTCCGCTATCTTTTCCATCGCTCCGAATGCGACCGTAGCGGAAGCAATCGAAATGATGGACGCGAAGAACGTTGGCGCGCTGCTCGTGGTTACGGATGATCGATTGGTCGGAATTATCTCCGAACGCGACTACACCCGGAAGGTTTTCCTGCGCGGCAAACGCTCCCGCGAGACACTGGTCGAGGAGATCATGTCAACCGATCTCAGCCTCACGAGTCCGACGGAGCCGGTAGAGAACTGTTTGCGGATGATGACGGACAAACGGATCCGTCATTTACCCGTGGTGGAAAATGGCAAACTCATCGGAATTATTTCGATCGGCGATTTGGTGAAATACGTCATCTCGTGCCAGAGTGCGGCGATCGCGCATCTGGAGAACTATATCAGCGGCGGCTACAGCTAAGCCGTAGCGGCGATCTTCGACGGTCGCTTGCTCCGGTTCAATTCCCAAACAGTCTCGCCGTTGACGATCGTTCGCACGGCTCGTCCTCTTAGCTTCCACCCGCCGAAAGGCGTGTTTCGCGACAGTGATTCGAATTCGCTCGTGTTCACTCTCCAATCGAGATTGGCATCAATGATGGTGACGTCCCCGCGCGCGCCAGGAGATAAGGTTCCCGCTTCAATATTGAGCAACTTGGCCGGCTCGACCGTGTACATCTCGACCAGCCGATTAATCGTGATCGCCCGTTTTTTGTGAATCAGCAGATCCAGAAATAGCCCCAGTTCCGTTTCCAAACCGACAATTCCGAACGGCGCGGCATCGAACTCCACTTCTTTTTCGAACTGCGCATGCGGGGCGTGATCACTTGCTAAAATCGTAAAAGTACCGTCTGCGATCCCCTGAACAATTGCGTCCACATCGTGTTGGCTGCGCAGGGGCGGATTCATTTTGAAATTCGTCTCGAAATTTTGAATCGCGTCATCGGTTAGGGCGATGTGATGCGGGCAAACCTCACCGCTAATTTTCACGCCTCGAGCACGTGCTTCGCGAATGAGTCGCACGCTTCCGGCCGTACTAATGTGCTGGCAGTGAATGGGATGGTTACAGAGTTCTGCCAGCAAAATATTGCGCATCACCATTGCCTCCTCTCCGGCAGCGGGCCAGCCCGGCAATCCCAGCAACGTGCTCCAGTAGCCTTCATTCACGACACCATTGCCGACCAGATTGTAATCCTGACAATGATCCAGCACCGGAATCCCAACCATACGCGCGTACTCGACCGCGCGGCGCATCAATTCGTGATTTTGGACGCAATGGCCGTCGTCCGTAATCGCCACTGCTCCCGTTTGCCTGAGGGATCCGATCGGGGCGAGCTCTTCGCCCAGAAGATTTTTCGAGATCGAGCCGGTCGGCAAAATATTCACACATGCGATTTCAGCGGCGCGATTTTTGATCCAGGTGATGGTGGCTGGATTATCGGCGACCGGAGCGGTGTTGGGCATGCACACCACCGTGGTAAATCCGCCTGCCGCTGCCGCACGTGCGCCACTTTCGATTGTTTCTTTCCAGCCGAAGCCGGGTTCGCGCAGATGTACGTGAATGTCGATCAATCCGGGAACGACGATCAGGTCGGTGGCATCGATCTCCGCGATTGCGGATTGCGGATTGCGGATTGCGGAAAGATCAGCAATTCGCCCATCGACGATCACAAGATCGACAACTTCGTCGCGGCGATTTGCCGGATCGATCACGCGACCGTTGCGAATGATTGTAGTGCTCACGTCGCGTTCCTCCGCGCGACGGAAGATAGACTTCCAGTCTGTGCGGCCAGCGGACATGCTGTCCGCTTTTGCAGTCTCAGCGGAATGTAACTCCGCTGGCCGCACAGGCCAAAGGCCCATGTTCCATTCATGTGGCGATTCCGCCGCACAGATAGAGAACGGCCATCCGAACGGCGAGGCCGTTGGTGACCTGGTCGAGAATGACACTTTGATTGCCATCGGCTACTTCGCTGTCAATTTCGACCCCGCGATTAATTGGACCTGGATGCATGATAAGGCACTCCGGTCGCAAAAGTTTGGCGCGTTCTTTGGTTAAACCAAAGAGCCGAACGTATTCGCCTAGACCAGGGAAATATTCCTTGCGCTGACGCTCGTGCTGAATGCGGAGCAGATTGACCACATCGGCCGTCGGCAAGACTTGGTCGATATCGTGGGAAATGGTGACGCCTAGTCGTTCAAAAGCGCCTGGCACGAGCGTGCTTGGCCCCAGCAGAGTGACACGTGCGCCCAGCTTGGTCAGCGCAAAAATGTTCGACCGCGCGACGCGACTAAACAGAATGTCGCCAACAATCACCACGTGCAATCCATCCACCCGTCCTTTTTTTTCCCGGATGGTGTAGAGATCGAGTAAGCCTTGGGTGGGATGCTCGTGCGCGCCATCCCCGGCATTGATCACGCTCGACTGCAATCGCTCGGCCAGAAACTGTGGCGCGCCGGCGGAGCTGTGGCGCAAGACAAGAATGTCGGCGTGCAAAGCCTCGAGATTTTTTGCCGTGTCCTTTAACGTTTCGCCCTTGGTCAGACTGGACGTCGCGACCGAAATATTAATCACATCAGCACTCAAACGAAATGCGGCCAATTCAAACGACGTCCGCGTCCGCGTGCTTGGCTCGACAAAAAAATTGACCAATGTTTTCCCGCGCAAGGCTGGTACTTTTTTAATCTCGCGCGTGCCGACCTGCTTAAACGCATCCGCCGTATCGAGCACGAAATTGATCTCTTCCGCGGATAATTCCCGGAGGCCGAGTAAATCTTTGCGGCTCCAGCGCAGATCAGTCCGCGTCTCGAGCTTGGAAACAACCGTTGGCTCCGATTCGCGCGCGCGTGTCATCGCTCTTCCTTCTTAATCAACCAAACGCCTTCACTTCCCCGGTCATCGCCTAATCGCACGCGGACTTTTTCGCTAAATGCAGTCGGCAAATTCTTGCCAACGTAATCGGCGCGAATCGGCAATTCGCGATGTCCTCGGTCGATCAATGCAGCTAATTGAATCCGCGCCGGTCGTCCGAATGAATTGATCGCATCCATCGCGGCTCGGACGGTGCGGCCAGTGAAGAGCACGTCATCGACAATGATGACGGTGCGATCCTCCAGCGGTAATGGCAGGCGCGAAGCTTGGACGATTGGCAATTCCGCGCGTGTGCCGACATCATCGCGATGCATGGCAACATCGATCGTGCCCACATCAACATTTACTTTTTCAATGGCCGAAATCGTGTGCGCGATGCGGCCGGCAATCTCATTGCCGCGCGATGGGATCCCGGCTAGCACCAACCGTTTTAGATCTGGATTGCGCTCGATAATTTCGTGCGCGATCCGCCGCAGCGCCCGGCGAATGGCGTCCGCGTCCATGATCAGGACGGCGTTCCCAGCAGACGTATCCGATTTAGTCATGACTTCCTTCGCGACCTCGCAGGATCACGTTAAAGGAAAAATAAGTACTACGCGGGAACGGTGGTCGAGGCCCGGCCCTCCTTCAAGCGCTTTTGACGCCAATTTGAACGGTGTTTCACGATCCAGTCGAGTAGCGCCCTTTCAAAGCCGATGTCAGCTCCAGCTTTTTCGCTCTCGATCCACTTGTGCTTTAGAATCTCTTCTCGCTCTGCCAAAAACTCCTTGTAGAGGACGGAGTTCCTGACGAACTGCGATTGATACTCTCTCGAAGCAGTCATTTCGCCACTGTTATCCATAAAAACAGGAATGGTCAATCTCCCCG
>QHNB01000028.1 GCA_003217965.1 Verrucomicrobiota bacterium
GAGTAATTCTCTCCGATGTTATCCGCGATGACCTCGATATTGAAATTCGCGATGGAAAAATCGTGGAATTGCGTCCCCGCGGTGCAGGTCTAAACGCAATCGATCTAGGCGAAGATTTCCTCGCGCCTGGTTTCGTCGATTTACACGTTCACGGCGCGCTTGGTCGGGACGCGATGGACGTGAGCTTGGAATCGTTCCGGGCGATTTGCGGTTACCATGGTCGCGGGGGGACGACTTCGCTCCTGCTGACTACGGTAACCACGGAGATCAAACAGGTCGTTTCCGTTCTCACCCGCGTGAGAGAAGGTCACTCTAAAATCGCGCAGATCGCTGGCGCTCATGTGGAGGGTCCTTTCATCTCGCCCCAGCAGGCAGGGGCGCAAAACCCTGAATTCATCTGTGAACCGACGCCCGAATTAACCGATCAGCTGCTCGAATACGCCGATGTCATCAAGCGAATCACTCTTGCACCAGAAATAAAGGGGGCGTGCGAGGCAATCGATCGATTTGCTTTGGCCGGTGTTAGCGTAAGCGGAGGCCATTCGAACGCGTGGGACGAAGACGCGCGTGCCGCTTTTGAATGCGGAATGCACAGCGCAACGCATACATTCAATTGCATGTCGTCAGCGCGGCGCCGTGGAATTTATCGGGTTGGAGGTTTACTCGAGTTTGCTCTGGCCGAGCCGAAAATGAATTGCGAACTGATTGCAGATGGTCATCACGTGTGCCCAACACTCATGAAATTGGCTTATCGCGCGAAGGGCGCCGCCGGAATATCACTCGTCACCGACGCGACCGCCGGCACGGGTTTACCAAACGAGACGCGGTTCGAGCTTGGTCGGAAAAAGTGTGTCGTCAAAAATGGGGTTGGCCTGCTCGCGGATGGATCGGCCCTCGCTGGAAGCGTCGCTTCGATGATCGATCTGGTTCGCACGATGGTGCGTGACGTCGGCATTCCTCTACCCGAAGCGGTCGCCATGGCATCGCGCAATCCGGCACGCCAAATCGGTCTGGCAAAAAAAGGACAGATTGCTGTCGGAAATGATGCTGATCTCGTTGTGTTTTCGCCAGAGTTCGAACTGAAGCAGACGTTCGTTGCCGGCAAACAGATTTACCCGGGCTGATTACAGTTCGAGCAAGAATTTTGCGATTTCGAGGGAAGCGTCGGGCCGGCTGATTTTGGCAATGTTCTTCGACCAGTCGCGCAACACTTTTCCGTTATCCTCGAATGCGCAGTGAAGGGCATCGAGCACCTCACGGGTTGAGGACGCAACGACCCCCGAATTTGTTTCAACGATCAAGCGCGCATTGCCCTCCTCCTGCCCCGGCACGACTTGATTGATAATTATTGGACAGCCGGCCGCGATTGCTTCTTGCACCGTGGCACCGCCGGCTTTGCTGATGAGGAGATGATGGGTGTTAAGTAACCGCGGCAGTTCGGTCGTCCAGCCAATCACATCGAATTTTTGGGTGCTCAAGTTACGAATCGATTGAACCGCAAGTCGGAGCCTTTCGTCCCGGCCCACGGTCACAGTCAATTGCGTGTTTGGAATTACAGCGAGCTCGCGCACGAGCTCCGGTGCGAAGGTTTGCCCGGGAGTGATCATGTAGAGAATACGCCACGGCGAATTGATCGAACGGCTGCCTCGCAAGGTGGGATCCGCAAAACGTGGGCTCACGGGAAATCCGAGTACTCGCAGCAGATTCCGCGGCACGCCTGCGCGCGTAAGCACGTCTGCCGTCGGTTCATTGGCGATCAGAAAACAATCGGCGGAACAGCGAAACCAAATTGCATTGATCGTAATCGAATCCGTAATCGCTACCACTCGTTTGGGGGGCGAGCCGTTCACGACCCCGAAAGTTTGATCGAGAAAATGTGAGTAGGCTGGGAATACAGAAACGATCACGTCCGGCCGATCGCGCCCGATAATTTCGGCCAGGCCCCGGCGGGCCGGAAAGAACCAGCGCATACGGGTGCGAAATTCTTTTTGTTTATCGATCCAAGAGTAAAGCGATGCCCAGGCCTGGGGCACGCGGTTGATCGCGCCGAGATAGGCGCGACGCACCACGGTATTAATGACACCAAATGTTTCGGCAAAAATGTCGCGGACTTGAACCTCGGTTTCGGGCGCTACTTGCACAAGTCCCTCGCGAATTCCGCGCGCGGCGCTGTTGTGTCCTTCGCCGAATCCGGCGGTGAGAATGAGAATTTTTTTCACATCAGGATTCGGCGCGGGGAGTTTAATGGATAATTACGAGTGACAAAGTACAGTTGCGCGAAATGAACACGCTCCGGCTCATCGGGCGGGCGACACGGAGTCTGGTCTGGGAAACGGCGACCGACAACACCACTGGTCTGGCGGCGCAATTGGCCTACCAATTTCTTTTTACTCTCGCGCCCGGGCTGCTCTTTCTCTGGCATCTGCTCGGGTTATTCGGCACCGACCCAGGGAAACTGCATCGTATTTTCATCGTCCTGAAAGAATTTCTGCCGCCGGACCCAAAAGTACAGCACATTCTCGATTCCGCTCTCGCGAGCGTCGTCGTCACCGGTTCGAGCGGGTTAATCGCAAACGTGGGAATCGCCGCCGGAATTTATCTGGGCACGATGTTTATCAGCACGATCTCGCGCGCGCTCAGCCAAACCCATGGCGTGATCGAGGACCGGCATTGGTGGTCGAAGTACATCATTTCGTTTCTGTTGTTGTTTTGGTTCGGGATCACAATTTTGATTTGTTTCAATGCCGTCGTTTTCGGCGAAACATTGGCCGGAATCGCAGAAGTAAATTTCCAGCTGAAGATTCCCCTTCAAGAATGGGTCGCGGCCTTAAGTCTCCCGTTCACGGCCGTCGCTCTGGTAGGCCTCGCTCTCGGCCTCTACCTGATCACACCGGAAAATTATCTGACTATTCGACAGGCGTTACCGGGTGCGATTTTGTTTTCGCTCGGCTGGCTGGCGGTGACGAAATTGTTTCAGCTCTACGTTGCGAAGTACGATCGCTACAATCCAACCTATCACGCGCTGGCATCGATCATCATGCTGCTGACTTGGATGTATCTGACCTGTTTGCTGCTGCTGCTGGGCGGGAAGTTGAACGCCATTCTGCGTCGCGAACACGAGCGGGCGGTAGAAAATCGCGCGCCTGAACCACAGCCCGCTTGAACGAGCACGCGCCTCGGTTACGCTCGCGCCGGTGATTCGATTGCATGTCTGGCTGACAATTGCGATCACCCTCGGCGAAATCGCCGGTCTACTCGGTTCCTCGCAAATTTCCACTCCGGAAAAACACGGAACGGTAGCGTTCTTGCAAGACGCCACTTCCTCCGATCCAGACGAGACGCCCACGCCCAAACCGAAATCGACGGCGAGAAAGCGAAAATCGAGCAAGAGCACGCCTTCGCCGAAACCCAAGGCGAAGCCGAGCGAAACACCCGAGGCAAAAAAGCCGAAAAGCGTCGCGGAGTCCGGCGAGGAGGTAACGCCCACTCCGTCGAAGAAGAAAAAGGCGAAAGCCTCGCCCGGCACCTCAAAGAAGAAAAAGGGAAAGAAATCGCCGAGCGCATCCCCGAAGAAATCACCGAAACCTTCGGTAGCTCCAGTAGAAGAACCGCCGCTGCTGAGTCCGACGAGTACACCCGCACCGACTGCGCAGGCAAGCGCTCGTCCCACGTTTGGCGCGAGCGGAATTCCGCAGGTTAATGTTGAGAAATCGGGATTTCTCGGCGATCAAGGCTACGAACCGCCTCCGCCTCCGCCGCCTCGCCGCGGTTGGTGGCCATGGTCACGCCGCGAAGTCACTTATCGGTACCTCTCGCGCGCAGTCCGCACTGAGATCGATCGTGCGCCAGTGATGCGGCGGCGCTGGCAATTCATTGTTGTGCACAACAGCGGGACTCGGCAGGGAAGCGCGCGAATTTTTGATTATTACCACCGCCACGTCCGCCGCATGCAAAACGGCCTTGCTTATCATTTCGTTATCGGAAATGGAACCTCCACTGGAGACGGCGAAATCGAAATTGGCGATCGCTGGCGTCGCCAAATCAATGGCGGTCACGTCCACAGCGATTACCTGAATAACATCGCTCTTGGCATTTGTCTGGTCGGCGACTTCAACCGGGATCAACCAACGCGCCGGCAACTGGAGGCCTGTGAAGAACTGATCCGCTATCTGCGACAGCGCTGCGGAAAGATCGATGGCCATTATGCCGTCGTCCGACCCCATCGAGAGGTGAATCCACCGCAGTGGGCGACCGATTGTCCGGGCGACGCATTTCCGTACCCATGGTTCCGGCGTTTCCAGGAATGACGTTGAGCCGGGCCGCGCAGATGGCGAAAGCGTCAGATGGTTCTCGACCATCTGCCGATTCACATGAAAACCGTGGTTGTCAGACCGGCATGGCAGCGGCATTTTGGTAAGTGATGGCCCATGAACCGAGCTTGTTGATCGAGTCCACGACGCAACTCGCGGTGTTCCTCAGCAATCGTCCCGGCGCGCTGGCGCGCGTCTGCGAGGAGCTGGCGAACACCGAGATCAACATTCACGCTCTCACCGTTTCCGATACGGCGGATCATTCCGTCGTACGAATGGTGGTAGGCGATCCGACCAAGGTCCTGATGCTGCTGGGCGAACGCGGTGTCCTTGCGCTCGAGACCGATGTCTTAAATCTCGCCACCAGTGTGAGATCAGAAAAAGGACTGATGATTCTGCGCCCGGATGACATTGAGAAAGCGCAACGGGTGTTGCGCGATCTGTAGCACGCTCGCGCGTTCGCAATTCTTCTTAGCCAGATAATGCCGAGCGAATTCAAGAATCCTTCGGCCTGCTCGGGATGACGATCAAAGGCTCATTCTCATTATGCTGCCACTGCGCTCGTCAACTTCTACGAACGTGCCTTTCCTTCGGTATTTGTGATGCGTTTCCCCTCAGGACTTCTTCCCACGCGCCTGATGAGAAAAGTAATTGCGAAGAGACGTTGCGCATCGAGCGCGCGTAGTGAATAGGAACGCTTCGCGTTATGACACCCGTTAAGACCTGGCTCGGTTACCCGTATCCGCTCGGCGCAACCTGGATGGGCAACGGCGTCAATTTCGCTCTCTTCTCCGAGCACGCGACCTCGGCCGATCTTTGTCTTTTTGATAGCATGGAGGCGCGGCAGGAGAACATTCGCATTCCCATGACGGAGCACACTGATCAGGTGTGGCACGTCTTTATGCCTGATGTGCGTCCGGGGCAGATTTATGGCTACCGCGTCTCTGGGCCGTATCAGCCGGAACAGGGATTGCGTTTCAACAGCTCAAAGCTGTTGATTGATCCTTACGCAAAAGCGATCGCCGGCCGGATTGAATGGGCCGACGAAATGTTCGGTTATGTCGTTGGTGGAAAGGCTGAAGACTTGACACGCGATTTCCGGGACGACGCCTGGGGAATGCCCAAATCAGTGGTGATTGATAATGCGTTTGATTGGGGCAACGATAGACATCCGGAAACGCCTTTGCACCAATCGATCATCTATGAGGTGCATGTGAAGGGTTTCACCGAACTGTGCCCGAATCTGCCGGAAAAAATACGCGGCACCTACGCTGGCCTGGGCTGCACGACCTCGATCGAATATTTGAAGAAACTCGGGGTGACCGCGGTGGAGCTGTTGCCCGTGCACGCACACGTCGACGACAAGGCATTAGTCGATCGCGGTTTGGTCAACTACTGGGGCTACAACACGATCGGATTTTTCGCGCCGGAGGCGAAATACTCCAGCAGCGGTGATATGGGCGAGCAAGTGATCGAATTCAAAACGATGGTGCGCAACCTGCACGCCGCCGGCATCGAGGTAATTCTCGATGTCGTCTATAACCACACGGGCGAGGGAAGTCATATGGGCCCGACGCTCAGTTTTCGCGGCATCGATAACATCGATTATTACCGGCTGCATCCACAAGATCCGCGCTTCTATGTCGATTTCACCGGCACCGGCAACACCTTCAACTTACTCAATACCCGCACACTCCAACTGGTCATGGACAGCCTCCGCTATTGGATCACGGAGATGCATGTCGACGGCTTCCGGTTTGATCTCGCGAGCACGCTGGCACGCGACCATAACAGCGTGAATAAGATACATGCTTTTTTCGAGATCATTCACCAGGACCCCGTCATCTCACAGCGGAAGCTAATTGCGGAGCCGTGGGATGTCGCTGAGGGCGGATATCAAGTCGGAAATTTTCCTATCTTATGGGCAGAGTGGAATGGCAAATACCGCGACGCTATCCGCAGTTTTTGGAAAGGCGACGAGGGCCGCATCGGAGAGGTGGCTTACCGGCTCACGGGCAGTCCCGATCTTTACCAGCATGATGGACGGCGCCCTTACGCCAGCATCAACTTCGTTACTTCCCACGATGGATTCACGCTGACCGATCTCGTGAGCTACGATCACAAGCACAACGAAGCGAACGGCGAAAAGAACAGCGACGGCGACAATAATAATTATTCGTGGAACCACGGGGTCGAAGGTCCGACCGACGATCGGAAGATCAATACGTTGCGTGAGCGACAGCGGCGCAATTTTCTCGTCACTCTCTTTATTTCACAAGGCGTGCCGATGCTTTGCGGCGGAGATGAATTCGGGCGGACGCAAAAGGGCAATAACAATGCCTATTGTCAGGACAACGAGATCAGCTGGCTCAATTGGCAACAACGCGACGAAAAACAGAAGGCGCTGCTCGAGTTCACCAGGAAAATGATTCAGCTTCGGCACGACCATCCTGTTTTTCGTCGGCCGAAGTTTTTTCAGGGCCGACGCATTCGGGGGAGCGAGATCAAAGATGTGATGTGGTTTAATCCTGGCGGCAATGAAATGAGTGATGAAGAATGGTCGTCACCATTCGCGCGCTGCCTCGGCATGCTGCTGAGCGGTGATACCATCGATGTCCTGAGTTTCACCGGCGAACCGAT
>QHNB01000229.1 GCA_003217965.1 Verrucomicrobiota bacterium
TTTGCTGGAGCTCGGCGCTCCTTCTTTCCAATTCCGCCCGCTTTTTTTCCAGGTCGGCCTCTTCCCTGGCGAGCTGCTTTTCCGTGGATTGCCCGGCGGCGCTTAAAGCGCCGGCAAAAAGTAAACAGGCGGCGAGGCCACCGAAGATAGCCCACCTGAGAAACAAATTTTTCGTCACTTTCATTTCGCTTGCCGGTAGCTAATTGATCGCCTTTCTCTCGGGCGATAAGTTCAAGCACGCGAAAACCATTCGTGCATCGCGTTGCGAAACAGAGGTATGCCTGCAAAGTCCAAGAAACAACAGATGGCGGCTGGGGCTGCGCTGGCTGCGAAGCGTGGTGAGCGTTCACGCTCCTCGCTCAAGGGAGCATCGAGGCAGATGGCAAGGTCGATGAGCGAGGAGCAACTGGAAGATTTCGCCAGGACAAGGCGAAAGAGTCTTCCGACTAAAAAACGGAGCCGCGACACCAACCCGAGCTCGAAATCTGCCCGCGATCGCAAAACCACCAGCGGAAAGAGCCGTGATCGTTAAGCGCGTCGCTCTTTGATCGCGCTCAAAAGATCGGCGATTACTTCGCCGCGCGGCTTCGCCCCAAGATTTCCTTTGCCATGAACGCGGATGCTTACGGCGTTCGCGTCCATGTCGCGTTTCCCGATAACAAGCATAGTGTGCACTTTCATCTGCTCGGCGCGCTGGATCTTGCCGTTGATCTTATCGGTTGATTCATCAATCTCGGCGCGAACCTGGTTAGCTCGAAGTTCAGTGTGAATGGCTCTCGCATAACGCAGCAGCTCCGGTTCGTCTCCGATCGACAGAATGCGTACCTGTTCCGGCGCGAGCCAGAGCGGGAAATTGCCGGCATAATGTTCGATCAGAAATCCGATAAAACGTTCGTGCGTGCCGAGTGGGGCGCGATGAATACAAAGCGGCGTCTTCTCTTTGTTGTCGCGGTCCTTGTAAACGAGGTTCAACCGGCGAGGCTGCGCGAAATCGACCTGGTTGGTGGCGATAGTAAACTCACGTCCGATCACACTCCAGACCTGCACGTCAATTTTCGGCCCATAGAAGGCTGCTTCGTTAGCGACTTCAACGTAATTGATCCCGGAGTCTTTGAGGACGCGACGCGTCATTTCCTCGGTCTGTTTCCAAAGCTCCGGTTCATCAACAAACTTCTGACCGAGTCCAGCCGGATCGTGGGTCGAGAACCGCATCAGGTATTTATCGATGCCGAATAGTTTGAAATAATTTAAGTACATCTCATTCACTGCATTGAACTCGGCTTCGAACTGCTCCGGCGTCATGTAAATGTGCGCGTCGTTCATCTGCAGCGAGCGAACCCGCATCAGTCCGAATAACTCGCCGCTCTTCTCGTAGCGATAATCCGTCCCATACTCCGCCAGCCGTAGCGGGAGGTCGCGATAGCTGCGAGGCAACGCTGCAAATAACTTGTGGTGATGCGGGCAATTCATCGCTTTGAGATAATAGCGATCGGATAGCTGATCGATTTTAGAATCGATCTTTTCCCTTTCCTCCCAGGCATCGAACTGATCGCCAGCTTGTGAGTCGCTCCATTGCCCAGTCTCTAATTCGTGCTGAAGTTTTGCACGGTCGATTACCAACTCCATATGCTCGCGCCGTTTCCCTTCTTCAACAATCGACATTGGTGGAAACATCGACTCGGCGTAGTAGGGAAGATGACCGCTCTTCTTGTACAAGCTTTCCCGCGCGATGTGGGGAGTGCGGACACGTTGATAGCCAGCGGCGAACTCTGTTTCCTTCGCGAGTTTCTCCAGTTCTTCGGCAACGACCGCGCCGCGGGGAAGAAACATTGGCAGACCTGGGCCGACATCGTCATCGAAAACGAAGAGTTCCAGTTCACGGCCAAGCTTGCGATGATCTCGTTTCTTCGCTTCCTCGAGCATGGCGAAGTAGTCGTCCAGTTCCTTCTTTGTCTTGAAGGCAGTCCCATAGATTCGCTGAAGCTGAGGATTCTTTTCGTCACCTTTGTAGTAAGCGCTCGCCACATTCGTTAGCCGAAATGCGCCGATATCCCCGGTGCGCTTTGCGTGTGGGCCCGCGCAAAGATCGACAAACTCGCCGTTGCGGTAGAGCGAGATCTTTTCGTCGGCGGGAATGTTCTCGATTATGTCGAGCTTATACTTGGAGGGTTCAGATCTCGCGCTAAGCGCACCAAGTTCGCCACGGTTCGCCATCGCCAGTGCTTCATCGCGCGAGACTTCCATGCGTTCGAACGAATGGTTGGCTTTGATCTCCTTCTTCATCTCGGCTTCAATCTTGTCGAAATCCTCCGGCGAGATACGGTGCGAAAGATCAACGTCGTAGTAAAAACCGTTCTCGACAGGGGGACCGGCGGCGAATTGCGCTTCCGGCCAGATTTTCAAGATCGCGGTGGCCAACACGTGCGCCGCCGAGTGGCGGAGACGCTCGACGTCTGTCATTTGCGCGCGCTGTTCTAAGCTTTTGCGTTCTTCGTTCACAGTCAGTAAGAGATTCCTCGACTCGGCTCGAAATGACAACGAACTTTGCCGGGTGGGGCGAGTTTGGCAATTATTGATGCTCGCGCTGCTGGCTGGCGCCGGCTGCAATCATGCGCGTACGTCCGTTGCTGATTTCGCGACGGAGCGTGAGCGTATGGTGAAGGAGCAAATCGTGATGCGGGGCGTGATGGAGGAGAGTGTGCTCGAGGCAATGAGGAAAGTGCCGCGGGAGGAGTTTGTTCCGGAAGAATTCCGTGCCGCTAGTTACGACGATCGACCGTTACCAATCGGTTACGACCAAACCATTTCGCAGCCTTTTATCGTGGCCTTTATGACCGAACAACTGCGTCCACAGGCGGGCGATCGCGTCTTGGAAATTGGGACCGGTTCAGGTTACCAAGCAGCAATCCTGGCCGAGCTCGTCGCGGAAGTTTATTCGATCGAAATTATTGAACCGCTGGCGAAAATGGCTGAAGCAACACT
The DNA here is from genome assembly GCA_003217965.1 of Verrucomicrobiota bacterium. Lineage (GTDB taxonomy): Bacteria > Verrucomicrobiota > Verrucomicrobiia > Chthoniobacterales > UBA10450 > AV69. The sequence goes on from QHNB01000229.1 coordinate 2,983, forward strand.
TCAACGCCTCGGTTACAAAAATGTGCACGTCAAAGCCGGTGATGGCTACAAAGGTTGGCCCGAGCATGCGCCGTTCGACTGCGTTATTGTCACTTGCGCACCCGACCACGTGCCAAAGCCGCTTGTCGAGCAGCTAAAAGAAGGCGGTCGGATGATTATCCCGGTGGGACCGTTCGGCGAGCAGGATTTGTATCTGCTCGAAAAAGAAAACGGTGAGTTGCGACAGCGCGCCGTCTCGCCGGTGCGCTTTGTACCGATGACCGGAGAAGCGGTTGAACGGAAGTGAAACGGCGGCAGCCTAGTCGCCTGCCTGTTCGTCACACAATCGTTACTTGCGGCAAAAACAGTATGCCACCTAATCTGAAACTCGATGAATCCGGCCGAATTGTTCCGCCGCGACAGCGATGGAGTTGAGCTCGCCAAAGGCGAAACGCTTTTCCACGAAGGGGATCGCGGCGATTGCATGTACGTCCTACTCGAGGGCTCAGCCGATGTGCGCGTCGGCGAGATGTTGGTGGAGAGCGCGACCCCCGGGGCCCTGCTCGGAGAAATGGCCCTGGTCGATTCCAGTCCACGCACTGCAACCGTGATAGCGACGGAGCATTGTCGTCTGGCCAAAATTGATGAACGGCGTTTCCATTTCCTCGTACAGCAGACGCCCTATTTTGCGACGCATGTCATGAAAGTTCTGACTGAGCGATTGCGGCATATGAATCTGCTGAACAAAACGAGCTCGGTCGTGTGACCGATGCCCACGCCGCGCCTATTTAATTTCGGCTAACTTTTTCAGATCTACGCGCTTGGCCCACTCCTGAAGCGCCGCAGAATCCTGATCTTTGGTCTCGATTTGCACGAAATACCGTTTCGCCACCATTAGCCAGAGAGTGCCGTGTTTTCCCTCGTTCTCAAATGTCTCGAAGCCCTGATTGCCATCGAGCGTCACCGATTTTGAATAACCTTCGGTCGAGCTGGTTGAAAAATTCCAGGCCGCTGTTGTGGCTTCGACGTAATCGGGATTAGCTGCCGAGTCGAGAATGCTGATCGAAGTCGTCGGCGCGTTATCACCTTCACCTTTGCGATAATCGCGATGCACATTCGTTAGTTTGAATCCGCCGGCATCGGTCGTCGATCCTTCCGCTTTGTCAGCGGTCCATCCTGCCGGCGCCTCGGGCAACAGGGGAAGCAGCTTCGTGTAGTCAACCACATTGATCAGCGAGGGCAATTCCTGCGATCGGGTCGGCCATGGTATGACAACGGCTGCCAAGGCGAGCGCAAGCAGCGAAATTTGCGCTGCGACCAAATGGAGATGACGAAATGCCCGGTTCACGCGCTCCCTTGCCCGTACTCGATTGACTTCGGCGAGGCCCTTTGTCAAGACGCGAACGATGTTGCCGCGAAATACAATCGTTGTCTTTATATCAGTCGCGGCGTTGGCGGCTCGATGCTGGAAAATTGGGCGGGAGACCAAGCCGGCTTTGTTGGCACGGAATTTCCGATTCTGCCTTTTACCGCTGCGATCGCTTACAACTTTTTCGGGGTACAGGAATGGGTCGGACGATTGCAGGCGATTTTGGCCTTTGTCTTATCGCTGCCTTTCCTCTTCGGAATTGTTCGGCGCGCTTTTGATGAAACGGTAGCTAGGTACGCGCTTGTTTTTTACTCATTTGCGCCACTCTCAATTGCGGCTGGGCGCGCTTTTTTGCCGGACATGTCAGCGCTCGCCCTTGCCTTTGCTGGATTTTATTTTCTCTGGCGCGGTCTAGCCGGTTCGCATGACGGCCGCACGCATGATTCTGCCGCCAGTGACCAGACCTCCGCACGAGGCTACGGCTCGGCAGGCGGCGGCAACTACAATCTGCTGATCGCCTCGATCGTGACCGGCCTGGCTCTGTTGATCAAACCTCCGATGGCGACGATTGCCGCGCCGATGGCAGCCGTAGCCTGGCGAAAATTCGGGATCGAAATGTTTCGTCGGCCACTGCTATGGCTCCTTGCCGTGATCGCGCTGCTTCCCTCCGTTTTTTGGTACTGGCATGCCTACTGGATCGCCCAAAATTTTTATCCGTATCACTTTTTTGGCGCCGGTGGCGTTCGCATCATGGGCTTGAGCTGGTACGGCCATATTGTCTTTCAGACAATCACGAGCACGCTCACCCCCATTCTCTTCGCAATCGCCGCTCTCGGACTCTTCGTCTCGCGAGACAATCCGTGCGCCGGGCCGTTTCGTTGGTGGCTCATTGCAATGATTGCCTTCGTCATCGTTGTCGGCTACGGCAATCGCCATCAATGGTATCAGCTGCCCCTTGTTCCGATTGCGGCTGCCTTTGGCGGCGCCGCGCTGAAGTTTGTGGAGAAAAAATGGACTCAGGGCGCCGCAATCGGATTGGTGACGATCTTTCTGGCGTTCTCGTTCTTCTGCGGTCGCCAATTCTTTACTCCGGCGGCGCAGGCACTCTGGAAATTAGGTCGTGAATTACGCGATCAAACTCCAGTCAGCGCGCTGGTTATCGCAGCGGATGATGGCGACCCCACCGCATTTTATTATGCCCATCGCAAAGGGTGGCATTTTCTGGAGAAAAATGGCGTTTACGACGGGAACCCAGCCAACAGCGCGCAAATTATTTCGAATCTGGAAAGGTTGCGTGGACGTGGCGCTACGCACCTTGTCTTTTACAGCGGTACACTTTGGTGGCTCGATTACTACACAGACTTTGCCGATTATCTGGCACGCAATGCTTCTCTCAAGAGCGCGAAGGCAGATTACCGAATTTACAAACTAGCCCCATGACTACTCCACCTGTCCAAATCCGTGATGCCAGCATTTCGGACGTTCCCATTATCCTGCAGTTGATCCGTGATCTCGCGACTTATGAGCGTGCACCCAATGATGTCATCGCAACGGAGGAAGGGTTGCGAGAGGTACTGTTTGGGGCTGAGCCGTCAGCAAAAGTCATCCTTATTTTTGAAGGTAATGAGCCAGTAGGTTTTGCCGTTTATTTTTTCAATTTCTCGACCTGGTTGGGCCGGCCCGGTCTGTACCTGGAAGATCTTTTTGTGAAACCGGAAACACGCGGTCGTGGTTATGGTCGTGTGTTGCTGATTCATCTGGCCAAGATTGCGCGTGATCACGGCTGCGGCCGGATGGAATGGGCGGTGCTCAATTGGAATGAACCGGCAATCCAGTTCTACAGGAAATTGGGAGCGATCCCGCTGGAAGATTGGACGGTGTTTCGACTGACGCAAAATGGGATCAATCGTTTGGCTGAAGCGTGATTATTAAGCTCGCGGAGACGCAGCGAAAAAATGCGCATCGAAGACTACGGATTTCTTAGCGACACCCAGACGGCCGCCCTGGTGGGGCGAAACGGATCGATCGATTGGCTCTGCTTTCCGCGGTTTGATTCGGCGGCGTGTTTCGCGGCGTTGCTCGGTGACAAGAAAAATGGCCGCTGGTTAATTGAGCCGACGGGGAAAGTAACTCGCTGCTTGCGGACTTACCGAGGCGACTCCTTGATTCTCGAGACGACCTTGGAAACAGCAGAGGGAGCGGTGCGATTGATCGACTTCATGCCCCCGCGCGGCACAAACCCGGACATCATTCGGATCGTCGAAGGGTTACGCGGAAACGTCGCCATGCGAATGGAGCTGATCATTCGGTTTGATTATGGCGAACTTGTGCCGTGGGTGCGAAAGCGTCATGGCGGTCTTGAAGCGATCGCCGGACCAAACGGTCTAATCCTGCGATCGCCAGTTGAAACCCGTGGCGTCGACTTGACCACGGTGACGGAGTTTGAAGTGAAGAAGGGCGATCGCGTTCCTTTCGTCTTGACCTGGTTTGCATCACACGGCGAGTCGCCCCGAGCGATTCATCCCGAGCACGCCCTGCAGGAGACTGAAGCCTATTGGAAGGATTGGCTTGGTCGATGCACGCGGCAGACCAAATGGAGAGATGCTGTGGTTCGGTCCCTGGTTGCGTTAAAGGGACTGACTTACGCGCCGACCGGCGGCATTGTGGCAGCGGCAACCACATCATTGCCGGAACAAATCGGGGGTGTGCGCAACTGGGATTATCGCTACTGCTGGCTTCGAGACGCCACTCTCACCCTTTTCGCATTGATGCACTCAGGGTACATCGAAGAGGCCCGCTCCTGGCGCAGGTGGTTGCTCCGCGCAATTGCCGGCAGCCCAGCCCAAATGCAAATCATGTATGGCGTGAGCGGGGAACGGCGGCTTGTGGAATTCGAGCTGGAATCGCTCGCCGGCTACGAAAACTCCCGACCCGTGCGCGTCGGTAATGCGGCCTCAAAGCAATTTCAGCTCGACGTCTATGGCGAGGTCATGAGCTCGCTCTACCACGCGAATCGTGCCGGCATTAAAGTGGAAGAGCCGGATTGGAGGCTGCAACGATCCCTGGTCCAATTTTTGGAAGCGCATTGGCAAGAACCCGACGAGGGAATCTGGGAAGTACGCGGTGGGCGCAAGCATTTCACGCATTCAAAAATGATGGCGTGGCTGGCGTTTCATCGCGCCGTGCAGTTCATTGAAGAGACAAACGTTGCTGCTGATCACGATCTGGAACGCTGGCAGAAAATTCGTGATCAAATTCACCGTGAAGTTTGCGAGCGCGGTTACAACCCGAAAGTCAAAGCCTTCACCCAGTACTACGGCTCGGACGCGCTCGACGCCAGTATCCTGTTAATGCCGCTGATGGGATTTCTCCCGGCCGAAGATGAGCGAGTGCGGAATACAATCCTGGCGGTAGAGCGAGAGCTCCTGGTTGATGGCTTCATTCTGCGATATCGACCGCAGGAGGAAAACGTTGATGGGTTGCCTGGAACGGAAGGCGTTTTTCTCCCGTGTTCGTTCTGGTTCGTCTGCTGTCTCGCTTTAATTGGCCGCAAGGAGGAAGCATGCGCGTTATTTGAGCGATTGCTCGCTTTGCGAAACGATCTCGGGTTACTCTCCGAGGAATATGATCCCCGGGCGAAACGGCAGCTCGGAAATTTTCCGCAGGCATTTACCCACGTCTCTTTAGTCGCCACGGCCTATTTTCTGGACACAGGAACTCTCCAGCTGAATCCCCAACCGCGCCCTCTTCACTCAACCTGAAGATTACGGATCAGGCTCGCACGAGTTGGCGAACGAGGTCTTCCAGCGCAACAATTCCTGACAATTTGGATTGTCGATCCACCACTGCGGCCAGCCCAACCCGAGCGGCTCGTAGACGACGGACGACACGGTAGGCCGATTCGTTTTCGGAGGTGGTGATAATTCGGCGGGTGTAGTGACGTAACGGCTGGTCTACGTCGGTGTCGAAGAGAATATCAAATACGTTCACCAGACCGAGCGGTTTCGCGTCGGCGGCGAGGACTGGAAATCGATCAATTCCCGAACTTTCACTCAGGCTCAAGGCTTTCCCCGGCGGGTCCTCCGGATTAAGGGTGACGGTGTTGGCGAGCGGCACCATCACGTCGCGGACTTTGACGGAAGTGAAGTCGACCACATTGTGAATCATGGCGCGTTCAGTTGGGCTTAGCGCGCCACCGTGTTCGCTTTGCACGGTAATCAATTTGAGTTCTTCACGCCCAGCGAATAGCCGGGAGGGATGTTTCGCACGCGAGAAAATCGATCGCTGAACAAACTCGCCGAGCGTATGCAGTGGCCACAGGATGTTCGTGGCAATCTCCAATAACCGGGAAAGCCGAATCACGGCCCGGAGTGGAAACCGACGGAATAATGATTTCGGGAGAACGCCAAGCAGCAGAAGATAAACCGGTAGCGCGATCAGGATCGCCATCGGATATCCAATCGGGCCGAAGGCGATGACAAGCTCCCGCGTCAAAATGATCAACGCGATTATGTCAGCGGCATTGGTCGCCAGCAGAACCGTAATGAGCAATCGTTCCGGATTCTGGAGCATTGTTTGCAGCCGCTGTGCGGCTCGATCACCGCTCTTTGCCCGGTGTCGCAGCCGTACCGGGTTGAGCGCGAGCAAGCCGGCTTCAATTCCAGCGAAGAGAAATGAAATCGACCAGCAGGCGAGGAGGAGAACGACTTTCATGGGAGTGCTCCATTTGCTCCGTCACCACCCACACAAACCGTTTTCTCGACCAGCAACTCCTCAATCCGTCGCCGGCTGACGCGCCGGACCGTAATTTTTAACCGCGGCGTTTCAAGTTGCGCGCCCACTTCGGGCAAATGCCCAAGTTGATTGAAGACATAGCCCCCAATGGTATCGATGCCGGAGACATCGAGATCGAATCCAAGCTTTTCGCTTAAATCGTCGAGCCGGGCTTTACCGTTTACGAGATAACGTCCTTCGTCGAGCGATTCAATGTAGAGATCGGCGTCGCCGAGAGGCGCGGCATCGCTGATGATGTCTTCGATGATATCAGAAATCGTCACGATGCCTTCAGTGCCGCCGAATTCATCAACCACGATTGCCATTCCCTGAGGTCGAGCCAGGAAACTGCGAAGTAAGTCGAGCGCACGCATTGTTTCTGGAACGAAAGAGGGCGGCACCATTGCTTCGGTATAGTGCGTTTGGGGATGAAGCAGGAACGATTTGACCTCGATAATCCCGAGGATGTTGTCTGGTGAATCGGCGTAGACCGGCACCCGGCGATGCCGGCGTGATTTTAGCTGAGCGATCGTCTCCTCATTTGTAAGATCGTCCGGCACCGCAAACATATCGACCCGTGGGGTGAGGACATCCTTGGCCGTTTTGTCGCCAAGCTTAAAGACCTCCTGGATCATCTCGCCTTCGGCTTCCTGCAATGTCCCTTGTTCCTCGCCGATCTCGATCAGGGTTTCGAGTTCCTCGTCGGACAAATGCTGTCGCGTGCGGATGTGCTTCGGCGTGACCAGCTCGACTACGGCAAGGCTAATGCTCTCAAACGCGCTGCCAACCGTCTCCAGCAGGGGCATGAGTGCGCGCAGGGTAAAAACGCCCAGGGTCGATAATCGGTAAGGAGCCGAGAGAGCAACGAGCTTCGGGATGAGATCGCAGAAAAAGACGATAATGGCGAAAAGCGAGAGCGCGACCAGCCATTGTGGCAGGTGGGCGGAGTGCGGTCCTTCCCAGAGCAAGGCCAGACAAATCACGATGAGGAAAACGTTGACTAGAGTCGAGCCGAGCAAAATGATCGCGAGTATTCGGCGCGGATTTTCGCGAAACGTCTGGATGAATCCGACCAGGGAAGGATGATTCGCTTCCAATCGCCGTAAATGGTGAGGACGGAGGGCAAAGAGCGCCGTCTCCAACCCAGAAAAGAGTGCCGAACAAACGACGAGTCCGGCGACAACAAGGAGTAGCGTAGCGACAAGCGCCGGGCTCATCGTTTTCGCACAGCCGCCGCGATCAACCGATTGCCCATTGCTTCTCTTCGCTCAAGATTATGCGCCTGGCATGACTAAACGCGAGCGGATTTCCGATTTCGTGCGCTCCTTCGACGAAGCCCCGCCTTCCGAGATGAGAATTCCCGATTACTATGGCGTTTTCTTTCAGCTTTGGAATGCGCAGCGCTACTACGAGGCGCATGACGTGCTCGAGCAGCTGTGGCTGGCAGAAAAGGATCTCAAGCTGGCGCGGTTTTATCAAGCTTTGATTCAAGCCGCAGGCGCGTTCGTTCATCTGCAGAAAAATTTCGAGTATCCGTTACACGCAAAACATGGTCGGCGTCTGCGCCCGGCCGGACGTCTCTTCGCGCTGGCATTACGGAATCTCGAGCATCTTCCCAATGAATTTCGCGCCCTGGACCTCGAACGGTTTCGCCAAACCCTCGCGCGTTACCACGATGAGCTGACCGAATCGCACTTTGAACGTAACCCGTGGTCACCCCGGACCGCGCCGCAACTATCGTTGTCAGCTGGCAAGTGACCGAGTCAATCGTTCGCTTAACCAGACTGCGGCAAACGCCACCAGCACACACACGATAACCAGCCGATAAGCGACAAAATCCTGAGCAAGCTGCACGGCCTCATAAATTTTGAGCGAAAGGGTAGTGGTGCGTCCGGGGATATTACCCGCCACCAGGATGGTCGCGCCGAATTCGCCCACGGCGCGCGCAAACGAGAGGACGATCCCGGCGCCAATGGCGCGCGAGGCCAGAGGAAGGGTCACGGTAAACAAAATTCGCAGCGGTCCGGCGCCCAACGTGCGGGCAATCTCTTCCAGCTGGATATCAACATTTTCAAAGCCGACCCGGGCCGCGCGGACGAGCAACGGGAACGACATCACAGCGGCAGCGACAACGACGGCGCGCCAGGTGAAAACGACATCGATGTGAAAGTGTTCGAACAGAAACGAACCCAACGGTCCGCGGCGACCGAAGAGCTTTAGCAGGAGCAAGCCGGTGGCAACGGGCGGAATTACCAGCGGAAGGGTGATAAAGGTTTCCACGAATGTCTTGCCGCGCCAGCGGCGTCGTGCCAACAACCAGGCGAGGGCGAGGCCGAATGGCAAAATCACCAGCGTGCTCAAAGCGCACGTCGCAAGCGTGAAGGCAACCACGCGCCACTCATCGGGTGTCAGCAGCATCACTTCACAACGCCGAAACCGGCGCGTTGGAAAATCTGAGCGGCTTCGCTGGATTTAAGAAATGCCAGAAAGCGCTTGGCGGCGCCGGCGTGGGCGGAATTTGCCATCATTGCGACCGGGTAGGTGATTTTTGGCGAGATCTCGGCAGAAACATTGAACAAAACGCGGGTCGCTCCGGAAGCTGCGGCATCGGTGGTATAAACAATTCCAAGATCGGCATTTCCCGCTTCCACGACAGCAAGGGCAGTGCGGACGTTTTCGGCCGGCACGATCTTGTCGTGAACCTGTTCCCAAATTCCAGCATTGGCTAGGAGTTGTCGTGCATAAATTCCAGCAGGAACCGATTGCGGATCGGCAATGGCAATACGCGAAACATTCGATGAGGCAAGATCGGCAACGCTGTTGATCTGTAACCGTGAATCTTGGCGTCCCACGATAACCAACGCGTTGGTGAGGAAATCGCTCCGCGTGCCTCGCTCGAGCCGGCCTGCTCTTTCCAATCGATCCATCTGCGCCTCGTCTGCGGATAGGAAAACGTCGGCCGGTACGCCTTCCTCGATTTGCCGGGCAAGTAAGCTAGAGCCTCCGAAATTGAAGATCAGTTTGTCACCGGTTTGTTTTTCGTACTCTGCTCCAATGGCTTTCATCGCGTCAGTGAGACTGGAGGCGGCAGAAATCAGGAGTTCGTCTGCGTCGGCCGACGCGATCACGCCCATGACCACAAACAAAATGAGAGCGCGCACGGGAAAGTTTCTGCGGGCCTGACCGGGATGACAAGCTGCTTCGTTTTTAGGAACCGCTTTGGTAGGCTTCCCCTGTGAGCACGAACCGGCTCGGTCGCGACAAATCGCCTTACTTGCTCCAGCACGCCGATAATCCGGTCGACTGGTTTCCGTGGGGCAATGAGGCATTCGCCAAAGCGCAGAAGGAGAACAAACCGATCTTTCTTTCGATCGGATATTCAACCTGCCACTGGTGCCACGTCATGGCCCATGAGTCGTTCGAAGACAAAGCGACTGCGGAAATCATGAATCGGGAATTTGTGAACATCAAAGTCGATCGGGAAGAACGGCCAGACGTCGATCGCGTCTATATGACCTTTGTCCAGGCAACGACTGGCGGCGGCGGCTGGCCGATGAGTGTCTGGCTCACTCCTGATCTCAAACCATTTGTTGGCGGAACCTATTTCCCCCCGGTGGATCGATACGGGCAGCCCGCATTCAAAAAGGTCCTCGACCGAATTGCGGCCGCATGGAAGGCGGACCGCACAAAAATTTCTGAGCAAGGCGAAAAAATTATCAGCGCCCTGAGGGGAGCAACGGCTGCATTCGGTCAGACTGGCAAAGAATTGGATTCAGAAGTCATGCAAACGGCCTATGAGCAATTTGCTCGGACCTTTGATCCAGGTGAAGGCGGATTTGGTGGCGCGCCCAAATTTCCGCGGCCGGTGACCCTAAATTTTCTGACACGTTTTTACGCCCGCGATCCGGATTCCGATGGGGGCAAGCACGCTTTGGAAATGGTGCTGCTGACCCTGCGGAAGATGGCGGCGGGCGGAATTCACGATCATATCGGCGGGGGATTTCATCGCTACGCCGTCGATGGCGTCTGGCATGTCCCGCATTTCGAAAAGATGCTTTACGATCAGGCACAGCTCGCGAGCGCTTATCTCGATGCTTTCCAAATTACGCACGAGCCGCTGTTCGAGTCAGTCGCACGCGACGTCCTTGATTACGTCCGGCGCGATATGACCTTTCCGGAAGGAGGATTCTATTCCGCGGAAGATGCTGACAGCCTGTTCGAGCACGGCAAGCCCGAGCACGGTGAAGGCGCATTCTATGTTTGGACGAACGCTGAAATAGGCGAGGCGCTCGGAGAGGCTGCCGAAATTTTCGCCGTTCATTATGGCATCGAGGGGAACGGAAATGCACCGACTGGAAGCGATCCGCATGGCGAATTCACCGGCAAGAATATTCTAATCGAGCGACATTCGATCGCCGAAACAGCCAGCCGTTTTGGCAAGACCGAGAAGGAGACGGGGAGATTCCTCGCGAAAGCGCGAGCAAAGCTTTTCGCAAATCGCGCGGAGCGGCCACGTCCGCATTTGGACGACAAGATTATTACGGCATGGAATGGATTGATGATTTCGGCGTTCGCGCGCGGAGCAGAGGTGCTGAACGACAAAACCTATTTGGAGACGGCCACGCGTGCAGCCGAATTTCTGCAAACCCATCTTTACGACGCATCGCGAAAGGTTCTAACCCGGAACTTCCGGGAAGGCCGCGGTGTCGATGGTTTCGCCGACGATTATGCCTTTTTCGTCCAGGCCTTGCTCGACCTCTATGAAGCATCGTTCGAAATAAAATGGCTGAAGTTCGCTCTCGAATTGCAATCGAGTTTCGACGCCCAATTCCTCGATGCAACAAATGGAGGTTATTTCACCGTTACCGGGCGTGACCCGAGCATCTTATTCCGGATGAAAGAAGATAATGATAGCGCTGAACCAGCGGCGAGCTCGATCGGAGCATTGAATCTGGCGCGATTAGGAGCGATGCGGAGTGACGCGCAATTGCTGACGCGCGCAAAGCAAACAATCAGCGCTTTTGCCAGCCAACTCACAAATTTTCCGAGTGCGCTCCCGCAAATGCTGGTCGCGGTCGATTTCCTTCAGGGATCGCCCCGTCAAATTGTGATCGCTGGCGCGAAGGACGACCAGCGGACCCATTCCCTGCGCGCGGAGGTGCGGCGCCATTTTCTTCCCCGTAGCATTCACCTGCTAGCCGATGGCGGAGCCGGTCAGAAGTTTCTTAGTGAAACTAATGCGGCGCTTTTGGCCATGAAGCCGCTCAATGGTAAACCGGCGGTTTACGTTTGCGAAAATTTCACCTGTCGTGCGCCAGTGACCGATCCGCATGAGCTCGCTCAGATTTTGACGCAACAACCCGCGTGAGGCCAAATCAAGGCCCGATCTTCTCGGTTTCGCCTTAAGTCACTGAAGTCGGGCGTTTCCGGCGCAAACGCAGCCAATTGTTCCACGTTTTGCGCACACTATCGCGCGGGGTGAGATACCGCTGATTCAGGTCGTTGCCCTTCAGGATTTGCGCCAGCACTGCATTCAAGGACAGTTCCTCGCAATTAATGATGGTATAGGCTGTGCCGACCGCGGCGGCGTGGTGAGCATCGCTTGCAGCGGTCATGGGAAGTCCCCGCACCTGCGCATATTTGAACGCGTAAGTGTTGTAACGGCGCAAGGTGGTAGCGGCATTGAAGACTTCGAGCGCATCGATCGGCAAAGTTTCGAGGGTGGCGAAACGGATCCCGGCTCGGAACAAATCGTATGGATGGGGTGGGATAGCGAGGCCGCCGCAGGTGTGAATCAAATCGCATACTTCGTGAGCTAGCCGGCCTTTTAGTTTCTCAGCTTCAGGCAGGCTGGCGCCGATACAAAGGAGGTGCCCTTCGGCCGTGGTGACCTCCACTCCCGGCAGAACGAGAAAATTGTCCACTGGTAATCCGTCGGAACGCATTAAGCCCTTCTCGAGGAGATACGGAATAGCGCCACAAGTGTTGTGATCGGTGATTGCGACGCCATGCAGCCCCTTGGCCCGCGCGGCTGTGATCAAATCTTCCGGACTAGAAACGCCGTCGCCAGAGAAATAGCTATGGGTATGGAGGTCGACGTTGAACGCCATTGCGCGGACGCTAGTTTGCGCGACGGCAAATGAAAAGCTCGGGTTTTAGGCAAGAGCGTTGTAGCGTTTGGCTGTCGTCAGCGATAAGCGGCGCATAGGAATCCGTTGCGCTGGGACAGCGCACGCTACAGCATGCCTGATTTTGCCATCTCCTCTCGTGCCATGTGTCATGTTCGCCACGGCGAATCCGTCCGGTGGCGGATCGAGCAAAGTCGAGACATCTCATTCTATTTTGCCTCGGAGAATAGTGAGAGATTAGCTCGTTCGCTTCCCGCTCACTCGGCCTTTGGCCCTCCGCCTATATCGCGCCTCCCCAAGGCGCTCCATTCCTCGACTTCGCTCGGAATGACATAATCGCGCTGAAATGGCTGGTTGTAGCTGCCGCTGTCCTCAACGGCAGAATTGTATCTGGTGGGATACGGCACTCTACAGCATTTGTAACATCCTATGCGGCCGTTCCTATCGCAGGAAGTGAATCTCAATCGCCGCAATTCGTTCGACGCGATCGCCCGAAGGACACGCGATTAGCTCACAACTTCGAACAATTCTTCCGGCTGCGGATCCTTGTGCTCAGGCCCACGATTAAACTGTAAATCATATAGGCGGCGATAGTAACCCGACTTATCGAGCAATTCCTCATGCGTGCCGATTTCCTTGATCCAACCGTGGTCCATCGCCACGATTTGGTCGGCGGAAAGGATGGTGGAGAGGCGATGTGCAATCGCAATTACGGTTTTGCCCGCCGCGAGAGTCTGCAGCGCGAGCTGGATTTGTTTTTCTGATTCTGAGTCGAGCGCCGAAGTCGCTTCGTCGAGCAGAAGAATGGGCGCGTTTTTCAGGATCGCGCGAGCGATGGCGAGGCGCTGTTGTTGGCCGCCGGAAAGGAGCATTCCTTTGTCGCCAATCACCGTGTCATAGCCGTGCGGCTGTTTAATAATGAACTGGTGCGCGTAAGCTGTTTGTGCCGCCACGTAAACTTCTTCGCGAGTGGCACCGGGCCGGCCGAAAAGAATATTATTGTAGATGGTATCGTGGAACAGAAATGTGTCCTGCGTCACAAGCCCGATCTGTTCACGCAAGGAACGCTGAGTCAGCGTCCGGAGATCACGACCATCAATCCGGATGACACCCGAGGTGGGATCGTACAAGCGCAAGATGAGCGAGAGAATCGTGCTCTTACCGGCTCCGCTTGGACCGACAAGCGCATAAGTTTTTCCAGGGTCAATTTGCAAGCTCAAATCCTTGACCGCGTCGGAATTAGTGCCCGAGTAGCGAAACGTTACGTTTTCGAGGTCGAGTTGGCCGCGTGAAGAAGCGAGTGTTTGCGCATCCGGCGCATCTTGAATTTCGGGCTCGGTGTCGAGAATTCCAAAAACGCCGACCGTCGCCGCGATCGAACGCTGCATGACGACGTGAATTTTGCTTAACGTTTTCACCGGATCGTAGAGGATAAAAATGCCGCCAATGAGGGCAAGAAAACGGCCGGCGCTGAGATTGGCGATGTAGACATAAAGAAGAGCCATCCCCACTCCAATAGCCGCCAATGTCTCAATCAAAGGTCCTGTCGCCTCCATTGCCTTGATCATGCGCATAGCGTTTCGGAACTGGAGCATCGTGCTCCGTGCGAAACTTTTGATTTGATGATCCTCGCGCGCGAAAGATTTGATCACGCGAATGCCAGCGAAAGTTTCCTGCATCGTCACTACCATTTGACCCATGTCCTCGTACTGGCGCTGCACCGCTTTGCGCGCGCGTTTGCCGAACATCTGAATGGGCAGAATGCAGCAGGGGAAGAGGACGAGTGTGGCCACGGTAAATTTCCAGTCCATGTAGAGCAGGACGGTAAGAGCGAAGATAATCGAGACTGGTTGCTTAAAGGCGTCGCTGCTGACGGCGGTCAACGCCGCTTGCATGGCGATGGTGTCGTTAGTGATGCGCGACATCAGAACGCCGGCCCGCATCTTGTTAAAAAATCCCATCGATTGGTTCACGATTTTCGCAAAGAGCTCATTGCGGATGTCGCTGACCACCCGGTTGCTCACCCAGTTCATGTAGTAAGTGTTACCGAAGGCCACGAGGCTGCGCACGGTCATGACGGCCGGGATGAGCAGACACATCCAGACAATCGATTTCACCGAGCCGCCGGTGTTGAGCAATTCTGAATGACGAGCGACATCAGCTGGATTCGGCGCTGCGCCGTGAAATATGGTGGTGGTTACCTTTTGGAGGACGAGTGGCAAAAGACCGCTGACAACACCGAAGAGAAAGCCGAGCGCGAGGCCGAAAATAAAACGCCATTTGTACGGCTTCACATAGCCGTAGAGTCGACGATATGGTCTCCAGCCAAGCCGGACCGTCTCGAAAAAAGAGGGCTTAGATTTTTTCCCGGCCTGATCCTTCATACGGCAGACGCCGCTGGCGCCGACAACATCGAACCGATAGCATCGATCACCGCGGCCGTCGAGATGTCGTTCATTGGGTGCTTCCCTTCCTGATATTGGAAATTACGTAGGGGCTGGGGTGAGTTTCCAAAGAGGATCGCAACCGGACTGTTCCGGGGCCGCCAATGAAACGGATTGGTTGGTCCAAACAGAATTACTTGCGGCGTTTTTGATGCGCCAGCCAAATGAGTCGGTGCGGAGTCGACTGTTACCAACAATCGCGCTTTCTCAATCAAGGCGGCGAGGGTGAGCAGATCCAGTTGGCCGGAGAGATCGACTACCGGTATTTCGAGACGGTTGCGGATGGCGGCGAGATGCCGCCGTTCAGCGGCGCTGGCTCCGCTGGACAATACCGCCCGCAACCCCAGCTCTTTCGCGACGAACGTGATCGCCGCCGCCCAGCGATCCGTTTCCCAGAACTTATCCTCGCGTGCCGAGCCGGGATGAAAAATGGCGAATGGTTCGTCGCCGATCCGATTTTTTATGATGGCCGAGGCGTTTGCGCGGGCTGTTTCCGGCAAAACGAGCGTCAATTCGGTCATCGCGTCGACGATTCCGAGGGGTTGGAGCATTTCTTTCATCGTGCAACGGACGAATTCGGTATAGCAACGAGCGCGAAGTCTGGATTGGTGGCGGATCCGATCGGAGACGATGCGTTTCTGTGCGCCGGATAAGAGTGTAAGCCATGCCGAGCGATCGTTGCGGGTGAGATCGATGGTGCAATCGAAGCAGTGGCGACGCAGTTCAATCCATGCGCCGATGTCGCGGAGTCCACGTCTGGTAATAATGGTCTGCTGAATTCCGGAGAGAGAGGGAAGTAAGAGTTCACACTCCGGTGCTACTGCGAGCACGATCTGCGCCTGCGGTTGATGTTTGCGAATGGCGGCAATGACCGGAGTGGTCAGGATCAAATCCCCAAGCCGACGCAGTTGGATGACCAGAATTCTCACGCGACAAAAAGTGTCGCGTCACATTTCCATGGCCCGTTCATAAGCGGCGAGCAATCGCTGGCGAAAATGATCCCAGGTGAAATTATCCACGACTCGCTTCCGCGCCGCGACGCTCATTGTCGGAACGATCTCTGGGTGCCGGTAAAAATGTTCGATGGCACAGGCAATGGCATCAACATCGCCCGAAGGCACAATGATGCCATCAACGCCATCACGCACGACGTCGCCTGACTCGCGGGTTACCACTTGGGGCAGTCCACAGGCGGCTGCTTCGTAGGTAACCTTCGCGCTGCCTTCGAGCTGAGAGGGGAAAACGTGAATGGTCGCCTCTTTTAGATAATTCTCCACGTCCTGCGCAAAACCAATGACGCGAATGTTGTTGCGCCAGAATTTCTTGAGATGCCGCTTCGCCTCATCGTGGACGGCGCCGAGCAGCCACAGCTCGGCTTTTGGTAAATTGAGCCTGTGCCACGCCTTGAGCAGGTGATGAATCCCCTTGCGCTGGATGAGGGCTCCGGAAAAAATCGCCCGAAAAATCGGTGGGCGCGCTCCAGGTTGGAAGCGCTGGATATCGACACCGCGTGGTAGATAAAAAAGTTTCTCTTCAGAAATTCCGCGCGCGCGAAACGTGTCAGCGGCTTTTTCCGACAGAACAACAAGCAGCGTGGCAAGATCATACTCTTCGATGGAGCGGCCCGGCTGCATCGCCAAATCATTTTTCCACCGGCCGAACGGCGTTCGGGCACTGGACTGCGTTAGATCTGCGCGCGGCGCTATTTTTTCTGCGATGTCGCGATGCCAGGTCGGGATTTCGACTACCGACGGAATCTCCATCCGGCGTGCGACGCGCAACGTTTCCAAGCAATCGCCCGACCAACTGTGAACCAAGTCGTAGCGGCCCGTAGCCAGGTGGCGCGATGCGATCCAATCGAGATATCTTTTCTTTGCACCATAATAATAAGGCCGTTCGAGCGATGAGAGCAGGCGCACCGGATGCCAGCGCAAGGATTGTATGAACGAGCCCGGAATTTCCCGTTGCCGATTATCATACGCGATCGCTTTGCCGAGGAAACCGCCATGATATGACGCGCGCAGGGTTTCAAAGGCATCGGTATCGAGGCCCCAGCCTCCGACCCTGGCAAAAATCGAGTAGAGCAAGCTTTTCGGGAGCCTGGGCCATTCCGTCGCGACGAATGGCGGAGCAGCGTCCTTTAGTGTTTCACCCGGCATGCGAATAAGTATTGTGCTGACGCCGCGCAAGTAAAGACTTGATGACGCAGGAAAATTTGAAGATTGGATTTGTTCGCCGCGGGTTTTCTCCGAGCGGCGGTGCTGAAATCTATCTGCGGCGCTTGGCCCATGGCGTCCTGGCCGCGGGCTATGAGGTTGTCCTTTTCACCACGGCAGCATGGCCGGAGACGGAATGGCCAGGGAAAATCCACCGCATCGCTGCGAGTGGGCCTGTCGAATTTGCGGACGAGTTGGAGCGCGTTAATCCGCGGAGTCATTGTCATCTCCTTATCAGTCTGGAGCGCGTCTGGCACTGCGATTTTTTTCGTGCCGGTGACGGCGTCCACCGAGCATGGCTTGAGCGTCGCGCGCGATTCGACGCTCCCTTACGAAAATTTGCGCGCGCATTTAGCCGGAAACATGAGGAAATCCTGCGATTGGAAAAAGCATTGCTCGGCAATGGCGGAGCTGGTCGGATCATCGCCAACTCCGCCATGGTACGCGATGAGATCGTCAATTACTATGGATTTCCGGGAGAGGCGATTGATTTAATTCGCAACGGTATTCGGGTCTCGGAATTTGGCCCGGCACCGCTCAAGCGTGCGGCGGCACGGAGCCAACTACATCTCGCCGAAACCGACATTGCGGTACTCTTTCTCGGCTCTGGTTGGGAACGGAAAGGTTTGCGTTTTGCCATTGCCACTGTCGAATCGCTTCGCGACGATCGGCTTCGGCTGCTCGTGGCCGGACGAGGCAACCAAGGCAGATTTCGCTCACGCAAGGTCCATTTTTTCGGAGAAGTGGGCGACGTCCGGCCGCTCTTGTCAGCAGCCGATATTTTCCTTCTACCGACTCTGTATGATCCGTTCTCCAACGCGTCGCTTGAGGCGATGGCAGCAGGGCTGCCCGTAGTGACGACGCGGGCCAACGGATGCAGTGAAATCATTGAAGAGAAAATTCACGGCTCAATCGTGGACCGAGCCGACAACATCGTTGCACTCGCTGCGGCGTTGCGCTTTTGGAGCGATGAATCGCGCCGAAAAAAAGCTCAGCTGATTCTGCTTGAACACGCAACCCAATTTGATTTATCGCGTCACATCGCCCAAACGCTCGAGATCGTACTCTCTTATCCCGCAGCAGCGGCATCGACATCAGGAAAAATGCGAAAGACCTGATCGAGTCGCGCGATTTCAAAGATTGGTCTTACATTTTCCTGTAGGCTGGCGAGGGCAAATTTGCCGCCGTATTTTTCTACGCTCTGCATTGCTTCAATGAGGATAGCGAGACCGGAGCTGTCGATGTAGCTCACCTTGGCCAGATCGACAATCAGGTTGCGCGGTTTCTCCTTCACCACCGCAGTGAGGGTGGCGGCGATGCGTGGCGAAACATGCAAATCGATTTCTCCCTCCAGAGGAATGATTGTCGGGCGGGCGGCCGCGGCTGCTTGAGGCGTTCTTTTCATCCAAAACCGAATCGGCAATGCGTCACCATCCGAGGGTATCGATAACGCCGTCAACATCGGAAAAGTCTTCAAAGAAAAAATCTGGATGGCACGCTTGCAAACGTTCCCGCGACCAACTTCCCGTTCCGACGGCAATCGTCCGCGCCCCAAATGCTTTGCCGCAGGCTATGTCGTGACCGGTATCGCCGATGACATCAATTTGCGCGGAATCAAAGTCGTGCCCGTGTCTTTCCTGAGCACGTTGCCTGGCGAACGTCCCCAGCTCATTGCGGTCGTGGTGATCGTCGGCGAAAGCGCCGAATTCGAAGAATTGCCAGAGGCCATAGTGCGTTAGCTTCAATTCTGCCCCGCGGCGCAAGTTTCCCGTGAGCAACGCCAGAACCCGATCTGGGCGCGGTTTCAAACGTTCCAGAATTTCGCGAATGCCGGGCAATACCCGACCTTGTAATTGTGGCAGCAATTTGGCTAGACCAGCCACGTACTCATCCAGAAACGATTCAAGATTTTCGGGTGTCGGTTCGATTCGGTATTTTCGCAAAATATTCGTCGCGATCGTGACATCGGTGCGTCCGGCGATCTCAATATCCGAAAAATCATCTTGCCTGCCGAAGCGGCGCTCGACGATTTCTTGCAACGCCTTGACTCCGGCGCCGAGGGTAGCAATCAGCGTCGAATCAATATCGAAAAGAAGAAGCCGCTTAGTTTTTGTCATTCCGAGCGAAGCCGAAGAATCTCTAACTATTCCGTGGGCCAAAAAATAAAGTGAGATGTCTCCCGCCTCGGCGGGTAAACTGTTTCGCTCGATCCGCCACCGGACGGATTCGCCGTGGTGAACATGACAAAAGGCTGTAGCGCCGTATCGGCGCTACAGCAAATAATCGATTCCGCTGGGGACTCCGAAAGCCTTCGCGAGCAAGCAAGCGGACACTACAGTTGCTCGGAATTACGCGCACGCTGCTAAAGCGTCGGCGGTGTAATCATGAGGACGGCAATCATAGCTGCGAGCAAGGCCAGGAATCCAATCGTTACCGCAATGAGGAGAGTCGTCCGAACCGGGTCCCGCGTCTTGCTGCGCGGGCGAAACGATAAGCGATCGAAATTTTGCGATGGCTCGCTCGGCTTCGCTTTGAACATTTCATCGTTAAGATAGCAATCGGATTGCTCTCCTGTCGAGCGAGGGCCGAACATCGCAATGCCGACCGGCTTTGAAAGCGACTGCTGCAAATTGACCCGCCCGGAGCGCACCCGCATAATGCGGCTCTTCATGGCTGTCGAGCGAACGCGCAATTTTTGCATCATCGCACACATCGATCATGGCAAGACGACTTTGTCCGATCGGCTGCTGGAACGCACTGGCACGATTCAGGAGCGCGAGAAACAGGATCAGCTGCTCGATTCCATGGATCTTGAGCGGGAACGCGGTATTACTATCAAAGCGCATCCGGTAACGATGAATTACCGGGCGAAATCGGGAGAAGCCTATCGCCTGAACCTACTTGATACGCCCGGCCACGTCGATTTCGCCTACGAAGTCTCGCGATCACTGGCCGCATGCGAAGGGGCATTGCTAATTGTAGACGCAGCTCAAGGGGTCGAGGCGCAAACGGTCGCGAATGTGCATCTGGCCCACAAGCAAGGACTCACCATTGTGCCCATCATCAATAAAATCGATTTGCCGAATGCCGATATTCCAGCGGTCAATCGTCAGCTGGAAGAGATTCTTGCCATTCCGGCTGAGGAAGCCATCCAAGCCAGTGCCAAAATGGGCATCGGGATCGACGAGATTTTGGAGGCGATTGTTGCGCGCATTCCGCCGCCGGAAAAGCCGTTAGACGAAGTCCTGCGCGCTCTCGTTTTCGATTCTGTGTTCGACGTTTATCGCGGGGTGGTCGGGTATGTGCGCGTGGTTTCCGGGAAAATGGAACCGGGCCAAGCCATCAAATTGATGAGCAATAATGCGCGTTACGAGATCAAGGAAGTAGGCGTGTTTACGCCCAAGATGCTTATCCAGCCAGGACTCGAAGCGGGCGATGTCGGTTATTTTATCGCCAATATCAAAAGCACGGCTGAGATGAAAATTGGCGACACGATTACAGATCAGCGCAATTCCGCGCACGAGCCGTTGCCCGGTTTTCAGGAGATTCACCCAATGGTCTTCAGCGGAATTTATCCGATCAATACGGGCGACTTCGAGCATCTGAAAACCGCGATTGGCAAACTGCGGCTGAATGACGCCGCCTTCGTTTACACGCCGGAAAGTTCAGTCGCGCTTGGGTTCGGGTTTCGCTGCGGATTTCTCGGGCTTCTGCACATGGAGATTATCCAGGAACGATTGCGGCGGGAGTACAACATGGACATCATCGCCACGTCTCCGAGCGTCGTTTACGAAGTGATAACGACTCGGGGCGAGACGTTATTAATCGATAATCCGGCGCATCTTCCCGATCCGAGCCTGATCGAAGAAATTCGCGAGCCAATTGTAAAAGGCTATGTCCTTTGTCCCAATGAAAGCATCGGCGACATCCTCCAGCTAATTTTGGAAAAGCGAGGGCAAATGGATCATACGGAAACGCTCGATGCGCGCCGCGTCATGTTGCATTGTGAATTGCCGCTGAACGAGATTCTGGTCGATTTTAATGACAAGATTAAATCGATCACCCGCGGCTACGGCTCGATGGATTACGAGCATGCGGGATATCGGCCGGCAAAACTGGTGAAGCTCGATTTGCTGGTGAACGGCGAACCAGTCGATGCGTTTTCCACCATCGTGCACAAAGATCGGGCAGAGGGCAGGGGACGACAGCTGGCCGCAAAGTTGAAAGAAGTGATTCCGCGCCAACTCTATCAGGTCGCGATCCAGGCCGCTATAGGCGGGAAGATTATCGCGCGCGAAAGTGTCTCGGCCCTACGCAAAAACGTAACCGCGAAATGCTACGGTGGCGATATTACACGAAAGCGGAAATTGCTCGAGAAACAGAAAGAAGGAAAAAAGCGGATGAAAAGCATCGGGCGGATCAATATTCCGCAAGAAGCCTTCATCGAGGTGTTGAAAGCCCAATAAAAGAATGCGGATTGCGGATCTCGGAAGGCGAAATGCAGAGCGCGGATGGGTAACCCCTTTGTCATGTTCGCCACGGCGAATCCGTCCGGTAGCGGTCGAAACGAAGCCGAGACATCTCGGCTATTTACTTGGCAGAAATAGTAAGAGATTCCTCGACTGCGCTCGGAATGACAGAATAGAAAACTGGTAGGGGGCGGTTCACCGAACCGCCCGGGCGAGTCCGAGCCGGACTGGCAAGGTCAATCCCCCACCTCAGGAAGGCTTTAGTGTCCGCTGTCCTGCTCGCGAACGCTTTCGGAGTCCTCAGCGGAATGGATTGATTCGCGCTCGGACAGCGCACGCTACAGCACGCGCTGGTTATATCGCTCTGTCCTTTCTGTCATGTCGAGCCAAGCCGAGACATGTCACGATATGACTGCCCTGACAGACAGTTAGCGACATCGTTCGAGAACATGCCTGACGGCACAACATTACATTGCGGCTGACACGGTCGAGCGTCAGAAAACCTCCCCGAAGCCCGATTGCGATTTGCAAACCGCGATGATCGAGTAGCTTTCGGCCCGTGTTTCAGTCGCGCGAGATCAAGCACACCAGACTGTTGTTGCGCCATGCGGAGAAGTTTCTGCGCTACAAAAAGGATGTTCTCGACGCAAACAGGCGCGATTCACTGACCACGGACATGAACGAGCTGCGGACAGCACTAGCCGCCCGCGATCGCGAGCGCATCCGGACTTCCTCCGTATCTCTCGATCAGAAGTTGCACAAGCTGTCGCCGCCGCATTGGGAAATGGGATGGCGGGAGAATTGCGAAGTGATTCTGGTGGCGATCGTGGTCGCGGTTGCAGTGCGATCCTATTTTATCCAGCCATTTAAGATCCCGACAGGCTCGATGCAGCCGACCCTCAACGGGATTATCGGGCATCCAACGAACGCGGCCGCGCCTAATATCGTGAAACAAATTGCCGAGTTCTTCGTGCTCGGTCGAAATTATATCAATGTCGTTGCTCAGCAGGACGAGCGAATCGAGCAGATTGCGCCGCAGAAATATTTATTCTTCTTTACCTGGTCGCGCATCATCACCGACCAAACGACGCATCTGGTCTATGCTCCGCCGGACACGCTGAAGCAGGATTTTCACGTCTTTCCGGGCAATCAGTACAAGCGCGGGGACGTGATTGCACGAGGTGCGGTTGATACTGGCGATCAAGTTTTCGTCGACAAGCTTTCCTACAACTTTATCAAGCCGCACCGAGGTAATGTATTTGTGTTTCGCACGACTCACATCGTGATGCTGATCCCAGAGGATCCGGAAACGGGCGCGCCATTCTTCATTAAACGGCTCGCGGGCACTCCGGGCGATACCCTCCGAATTGATCCTCCGCTCCTCTACATTAACGGAAAGCCGGCCGAAGGATATGGATTCCAGCGGGTCATGAGCGCAAAGTTTCCTTATCGCGGTTATTCCGTCGGCCGTGCCTACCTTGGATCACGCGATCAAAGCTTCACCGTGCCCCCAAACAGTTATTTCGCGATGGGGGACAACAGTTACTCAAGTTATGACAGTCGCTACTGGGGACCTGTCCCAGAGGAAAATGTGGTGGGGCGCGGGCTCATGGTTTACTGGCCTTTTAATCGCCATTGGGGCTTGATTCGCTAGCGCGTAATGGCTGGCCTGTCGCGCGTATATCCGCTCGTCGGGCTCTTTGTCGGTTACCTGCTGGTGATGCTTGCCAACCCGATCCGATTGGCGCTGCGCGATGGTTTCCGCTGCATTGCACGCTACGAGCGGGTCTGGCTTACCTTCGCGCTGCTCGGCTTTGTTTACTTCATTTTCCAATTCGCGACTTTCACACCAATCCAAAGCACATCGGAAATCGATTTTGCGCAGATCATTTCGGTCCCGAGCTGGCAATGGCCGCGCGTCTCGGAAATTTGGGCGGAAGCAGTCCTGCCGGCAATAGAGAGCGTGGCCGGAATTTTCGACAATGCCACCACAACCTACCCCTTTTCGGTTGTCGCCGCGATTTTACTGCTGGGCAATTGGCGCGGTCTCCATGGCGCACTGTGGCGTGCTTTGCGCAAGCTCTACCGTTGGGGAAGCATTCCGATTTACCTGCTCTTGTTGATTAGCATGCTTGCTGCGCTGGCAAAGCCATTGGTATTTTGGAGACTGCCGGCCTGGAATAATGAATTCTCGACAGCCCACCTCCTAAAAATCTCCGCCTCGGTTGACGCCATTTCTTTCATTTTTGAGTACTTCGTCGGGGTCTACATTCAGGTCTATCTAATCACGGTCTGTCTCGCCTGGATCAAAGGGCTGAGTTTTCGCGAACGACCGCTCTTTGAATTCGCAGTGCGGCGGTTTAGCTATGTCCTAAGCTGGGCCGGCATCGTGGTCGCAGTCAGTATGCTGGTGTTGCGGCTGCCGCTGCTACTCGCTTATTTCGTGAATGTGGCCGACGTGCTCGATTATTTGCCACTGCAACGGGTTTTTATGAGCGCGTTCGTTTTGATTTTTTGTTCGGTGCAGATTTCTCTCGTATTGCACAACGAAAGTTTGAGTGAAGCGCTCCGCGCCCATCGACAGCTGCTCCGGCGCGACTTCAATCGGATCGCCTGGTTTTTTCTCATCTGCGCGCTCCATTTTTTCTTGATTCTTGTTTTGGA